>NZ_JBEXCV010000112.1:0-29547 GCF_040605455.1 Embleya sp. NPDC005575
CTGAGCCGAACCGGCGACGACCAAACGAACGAAACCGAGTCGAAACCCCGACTCACTCGAACGAGACCCCGTACACCTAAATCCTGATACTCCCAGATCGCACACCACCCGGACGCGCGGAAGGCCACCGCAGGGGCGGTGGCCTTCCAACGTGCGGGACGAGCAGGGAGGCTGCATCGGCTCGGTTCCGAGTCGATCAGCGTGGAGGTGGGGAATGGGCGGGTGGGGTCGGGACCGGCTCGGTCGGCGCAGTGTCGATCAGCTCTTGATCGAGTAGCTGTCGCCGTAGACCTTCCAGTTCAACGGGGGGTTGAGGTCGAGGTTGCCGGCCTTGAGGAAGACACGTTGTTCGGTGTCCACGCGGCTGGTGTCGCTGTGCGCGTCCTCGTGCTTCATCGCGACCTTGCGAGCGTCGAGGAAGGCGTTGAGGTAGGTGGTCTCGTTGCCACCCTGGGCCGGTGGCTTGGCCTTCTTGAGCGCGTTCGCCCGGATCGAGCTGAAGCTGTCCCGGTCGCCACCGTCGCCGTGCATGACGATCGCGTCGTAGTACATGAACTGGCCCAGTGCGCCCAGGCCGTCGGACTTGCCGCGGTTGACCGCCGGGTTGAAGTACACCCGGTCCCGCTCGTCGTCCTGGGCCTTGCGGAAGTCCGAGTCGCCGGCGGCGGTGGCCCAGGCCTTCACGAACGAACTGCCCAGACCCGCGTGCGAGTCGGTGCCGTTGACCTTGCGCAGCGCGGGCAGGTACTTGGCCAGCACGTTGCCCGGCTTGCGCGCGGTGTACAGCTCGACCAGGTCGAGCATGTCGCCGGTGCCGGAACAGAAGCCGATGATGCCGGCCGTGTATCCGCGCCCGTCGTCGATGTCCTCGATGTACTTGTACTGCGCCTTCCAGTCCAGGGAGGAGTTCTCCGCACTGGACACCAGTTGCATGGCGATGTCCTTCTTGTGCGGGTCGTCCAGCCCGATCCGCGCGGCGGCCTGCTGTGTCACATTGGTCGAGCTCGACTGCGAGGCACTCGTCGCCGCGTGGGCCAGCGGCCCGGGTGCGGCGATCAACAGTCCTGTTGCCACAAGTAGGGTCAAACGCTTGCGGGATCGTCCGAGGTGAGATTGCACGTGCGTCTCCGTTCCGGCTCTACGGCCACGTTCGGGGGGCTCCGTGTCCATCCTTTGTTAGGAAAGTTTCCTAACAAGGACGAGACACATTGAAGCACTGCCGGGTTCCGTCGCCAAGGGGCCCGAGAACATCTCCTGTAAACTGATTTGCCGTCATCCGGGTTGGTCACAAAGTGACCTGAGGACCGGTCAGGTTCGGAAAACGGCGCGCACCATCGAACCTTCCAACACCACGACCCGGCCCGAGCGGTCCCAGAGGGTGACCCGGCCGGCGTGCTCCCGGAAACCGATCGTGTCGGAAGCGGCGCCGGGAAAGGAGACCTTCGCGGTGGATTCGGAGTCCGTGCCCGAATACAGCACCACCACCGAATCCGCAATGTCCACGAACGCGCCTCCGGACACGAGGACCGACTCGGAGGTGACGGGAACCACCCGGCCGGTACCGGTGACCAGTGAGCGCGACATCCGGTCCGGCAGCACGGATCTTTCCCGCAACATCCAACCGGGCATGTCCCAGCGCCACTTGGCGAGGTTCGCCATCCGCTCGGCGCCTTCCTCGGTCTGCGCGAGCGCAGCGCACGAGGTCGCGGTCCGCGCCACGGCCAGGAAGGACGCCGGCGCGGCCTCCTCGCGCCAGACGATTCGCGGCCCAGTGGTGAGCGTGTCGAGCACGGTGATGATCCCCCGGTCCAGCGTCACGAGGTGTCCACCGTCGAAGGAGTCGGCGAACTCCCGTGCGGACAACGTGGCCCAGTGCCGAACCCGCCGGGTGATCGAATCCAGGCGGTGGATGTCGCAGGACACACCCCGATCCCCGATCAACAGCGCGGTCGAGCCGTGGTCCGCCAGGACGATGCGATGCGCCGTTACGTCCCAACGCGCGCGTTCGCGACCGTCGCGGCCGAGCAGCCGGGTGCCGGCCGCACCGCATGCCACCAGGACCGTGCCGTCCGGCAGCGCGGCGGCATTCCATACCGGCAGTCGACCCGGGAAATGGCCGGCACCCACCGCGATCGGCCCGGTGCGTCGAGCGGGCTCCGGTTCGACCGGCGCGCGCAGATCAGCCGCGACGAGCGGGTCGGCCCGGGCCCGGAGCGCGTCGAACCGCCGACGCCCGCTCCCGGTCGGGAACCCGACCAACCGGGCGGGCCGCCCGGATGCCCGCACCAGGGCGCGCGCGGCCAAGGTGGCCAGTTCGCGATCCCAGGCCGGGTCACCGGCCGAGAGTTCGGCCAGGGCGGCGGTGAAGGTGTGCAAGTCGGCGCGGTCGGCAAGGACGGCGACCGGCCCGGCGCCGGCCGCCAAAACCGCGCCCACCGTTGCCGCGACGCCCGCCTCCCGGTCGGCCGCCATACCCCCATCCGCCACGTCACGCTCTGCCGCCGCGCTTTCGTCGGCCGCCATCGCCCTCTCGGCGTCCGCCGCGAGAAAAGCCAGTACCGCCGCCCTGGCCTGCTCGACCGGGGCCTCGGTGGCGAGAAACGCCAGAAGGCGTGCGCCGATCGCGCCGCCCTGCGCGATGCCCGCCGTCAGATCCGCCGCGACGGTGGGACGCCGCTCGGGGTCGGGCCAGGCCGCCTCGACCGCACCGAGATGATCCCCCGCCGCCTGGCACGCCGCGACCCACGCCGCACGCAGGGCGCTCGCCGTCTCCGGGTCGCCGGGTGTGAGCCGCTCGATCGCCGTCGCGAACGCGCCGTACAGCCGCGCGTGCGTCACCGCCCGGTCCCGCTCGCCCGCGCGCCACCACAGCCCGACCACCAAGTCCGGTGCGAGCGCCCGGTTTTCGGCCAGCTCGGCGGCGTCGCGGAAACGGTCATGGCGCGTGTACACCTCGACGGCCGCGTCGGGTGAGTCGAGCAGGTCCGCGAGTACGAACGCGGCCTCGTCGATCCGCCCGGCTCGTTCGAGGCGTTCGGCGGCATCCCCGTACAGCACGCGCAGTTGCTCGAACATCGAGGGTCGGGTCGGCATCCGGGCGCCCCACGGTCCGACCCGGGCGGCCGGTCTGAGTTCGCCCGTCCGCGGCCGGGGCAGCCCGAGGGCAAGCGGCCCGGAGTGTGCGTCGTCCGGGCTGTCGGACAGCGCGATCGCGTTACGCAGCGCGATCTCGAAACGACCGCGCTCGAACGCCCGCACCAGGCCGAGCAGGTAACGTTCCTGACGCCCCGACCACACGTGGGCCAAGGGGCTGCGAAGCAACAACGCGGCCAGGCGACGGCCCGGAACGCGCAGGCGCCGCAAGAGCCGGCGCCGACGCGGCGTGGATCGTCCGAGTCCGGCCCGTCCGGCCGCGGGCGTCTTCGACTTCCGCGCCTGCCCGGCGGGTTGCCCGGTGGCGGCATACGCGCCGCGCGTGCGCCGTCGCCACAGCAGGACGGCGCCCACCAGGATCGGACCGAGCACCGCGATCGGGGCCCGCCCGCCGGTGAGCGCACCGAGCGCGGCGATCGCACCCCCGGCGCCGAGGGCGACAAGGCCGACCTGCACCACCATCGCGAGAAACGCGACCGGCGCGCTCCTCGGGTCCGGGAGGGTCTTCGTGCCGCCCGGCCCGGTCCATTCCGCGTCCGACACTTCGGCGGCGATCCGCTCCGCGTGCGCGTCGCGCCGGCCCACCCCGGCCTTGGCCCGCAGGTTCGGCCCCGATCGCAGCGGAGACTCGATCGGCACATCGGGACACGGATCGGGCGTGTCGAGAGCCGGCAACCGGTGAATCGGCAGCCCGTCCACCCGCAACCACGCCCCAGGCGTCATAACCGGCAGTCCGGACAATGTGAGCGAGGTCCGCCGACCGCCGGAACTCCCCACCAAATGCCCCTCGTCACCGGGCTCCGGCCGCAACCCCGGCTCCACCAGCGCCTGATCCCAGGCAACCAGCGGCGTACCGGGCGCTTGTTCGGCCCGCACCACGCGCTCCGCCCCGAGCCGCAGCAGCCAGCGTCCGTCCGGGAGTTCGTGCAGCGCGGCTCCCTGATCCCACAGCGCCAACACTCGCGCGGCGGCCTCGTCCCGGCCCAGCACGGGTACGTCGAGCACGAACCCCACGGCCCGCACCGTCCCGCGATACCCGGTCGCCCCGCCGCCGTCGCCGGGCGACCCGTCGCCGACCCGGCCCATCACACCGCCGCCAGGGTCGCCAGAACCGCGCCGGTCACCGCGTGGCCGACTCGGATGCGACCCGCGCGATCCCGCCCGGCGATCAACGGCAACCCCGGATGCACCGTCACCGGGTCCAACGCGTCCGACCAGGCGCGCAGCACCCGATCCCCGTCGGTGGTGTGCGTGCGCACCACCGAATCGTGCAGCGAGGTGCTGATCAGCGCGGCCCGGCCGTCCTCGACGACCAAGCCGATCGCTCGTACGTCGGCCGGCAGGTACAGACATTGCTCGGGAGCTTTCGGTGCGATACGAATCCGCCACACGGTCGGGTCCTCGGCGCACCACGCGAACGCGCCGCCGCCCAGCAGGTGATCGGTGACGTCGACTGCCGTGATCGGCTGCGGCCATCCGGTGAATCGGAGGATTCGCCGGCCCGCGGGGGTGGCCATCAGTGGCTCGACCGGCTCCCTGCCGACGCCCGGCACGATCGACGCCAGGTCGATCCGTACCGGCGGCTCGTCCGCGCGCAGCCGCCACCACGCTTCGCCGATCCGGCAGATCAGCGCGTCTGTCACGTGCCGGATCGGTCGAATCGGGGTATCGCCCGACAGCGCGATCGCCTCCGGGCCGAATGCCTCGACCGGCCCACCGATGCCGGTCAGTTCCGGAGCCGGCCGGCCGATGACACGCACGGCGAACTCGCCCTGCGTGAACGTCAGTACGATCAGACGGCGCCGGAACCAGGACGCCGCGTACACGGTGCCACCGAAGGTGTGCCGGGTGGGTCGGGCCGGCGGTCGGCCGTCGGTGGGGATGTACACCGAGAGCAGGTCGCCCGGCCTCTCGCCACGCATCAACAATTGTCGCGGCCGCCCGGTGAACGCGGGCAACCTCAACGGACCGACCGGCCCCGCGCCGCCGGCCGTGATCGACTCGCTCACCGCGAATTCCCGGCCGCGCAGGGCAGCGATCGCTATCTCGGGGGCGGGCAGCGGGAGTTCCACCGTGGTATTGGCGATGGACACCTCCACGCGTGCGGCGCCCGCGGCCGTCCACCCGGTCTCGCGCGCGGTGACCACCCGACGTCCCGCACCGTCCGTGCCCAGGATCCACACCTCGTCGGCGTCGTCCGCCGCGGCCAGGTGTGTGGACACGCGCGCGGGTGTGGGCGCCTGATCGAGGCGGATGTTCAACCAGGAGCGCAGCACTCGACGCAGATCACCGGTGAGCCGGACGTGCGGATCCGTCCCGAGTACGTCGACCACCAGTTGCATGCCGCGCGCCTGCGCCTTCCGGGCCAGCACGATCAGGCACGCGAGGTGGACCAGGCGCGGCGCGCCGGCCTGGAGCGGGCCCGCGTCCACCAGCACGATCACCCGACCGGTCGGTCTGGAGTCGACGAAATCGCGGTCCAGGTAGAGCAGTTCACCGTCGGCCGCGCGTCGCAGGAATTCGGTGCCCAGCTCCTGGGCATACAGCCACTCGGAGACGAGCAACCGCTCCGGATGCCCGCGCCGGGCAATCCCACCGTAGCCCGCGAACTCCCCTGCCGGCGCGGGAGCGGGATCCGCCGCCGCCAGCAGCGCGTCCAGTCGCCGAACCATCGGCCCCAGGGCGGTGGCAAGTCGCGGAGTCAGCGCGTCCAGCGGCCCGGCCCAGGGCGCCAATCCCTCGGGCAGCCTCATCCGCCGTCACCGGGCGGCGCCGTCGTGGTCTCCGAAATCAGAGGAGCCGTAGGCAACAAGGGAGCCACCGGAGCGGCCCGAGCCGCCAGGGTCGCCAGCCGCTCGCGATCCGCTGGGCCCTCCGGCATCGGCGCCGTCAGAATCTGCTCCGGCAGCAACACCACGAGCTCACCGGGACCGAGAGCCGCGCGCCACAACTCCGCCGAAGGCGCAGCCCGCATCGTGGTGGGCGTCAGCGCCTCGCCGTCCCAACCGAGGTAGGTCACTCCGTCCAGCCAGGGGAGGTTCTCCCCCATCACCACCAACCACTCGTGATCGCCCACTGCCCGGAACAGCTCTCCGCGATCCGATCGCTCGACAATCCGCGCCGCAAGGCCGGCCACGGCCGGTCCCCGGACCAGTACGGCGGCCACCGGGAGCGGAGGCTCGCGAGGATGCCAAACGAGCGCGGTCGGCGCGGCCACCCCCGACCCACCCGGCTCGCCCATCCCGGATCGAGTCGGCTCGACGCCGCCCTTCACGACTGCACGGCCGCGACCAGGCGGTCGCGAACAGTGGCCAATTCGGCGCCGAGGTCGGGTGTCGCGAAGCCGGCGTCGATCTCGCGCAGCACCGCCTCCAGCCGCAACCGTCGGTCGCCGTCGGTCGGGCCCGGGCCGAAGCGGGCGAGCAGGTCCCGTCCGGTCTCCGCGAGTCGCCGCGCCCGCGCCGCGCTGCCGTGTGAGTACTCCTCGGCGGCGTGGCACAGGCTGCCGCTGCCCGCCGCGCCGATCAGGTCGGCCAGCACGTCGCGGGAGGCCGCCTGCGCATCCGCCGTCGGCGCGATCAGCGGCAGCGTCCACAGGTCGCCCGGCTCCGCCGCCGCGCGCCCGTCCAGGACGGCCGCCGCAGCCACCAGACGCTGCGAGCGCACCGCCCGACGGTCGGTGATCGGCACCCCGGCCGCCCGCATCCGGCGCACCGCGGTGGCCAACACGGGTCGCACCGAGCCGAGTTCGCAGGAGTGTGCGGCCTTGGCAAGGCGATCGATGCCGGACAGCGCATGCGCCGATACCGGGGGTACGGCCCCGGGGGTCGAGAGTGCGTCGCCCTCCTCCAGTAGTTCCTCCAACCGTGCGTCCGCGACCGGGTCGACGAACACCCGGGCCAGGAACCGGTCCGCGAAGGCCGCGAGCGAGGGGTCGTGCGGAACGTGGTTCGCCGCTCCGACGCACACCCGCAGCGGCGCCGCCAACACGGTTGCGCCACGCCGGAAGACCCGCTCGTTGAGCAGGCCGAGCAGGGTGTTCAGGATCGCGGTCGAGCCGAGGAAGACCTCGTCCAGGAAGGCGATCTCCGCCTCCGGCAACATCCCGGCCGTCTCGATCTCGACGACCCCGTCGCGCAGTCGACGCAGATCGACCGGGCCGAAGATCTCGTTCGGTTCGGTGAATCGGCCCAACAGGTACTCGAAGTAGCGCCCACCGAGCTGCTCGGCGATCCGCCGAACCGCCAACGACTTGGCCGTGCCCGGGGCCCCGATCACGAGCAGATGCTCACCCGCGACCGCACACAGCGTCACCACTTCGGCGACCACCTCGCGATCGACCAGACCCACCCGCGCTGTCGCCAACGCGCCGCGCACCGCGAGCGCGTCCTCCTGCACCTGCACCTGCACCGGCTCCGGAACGATCACCCGGAAAGTCTATGCACCGCGCAACGCACACACATTCGCATTTCGTCGGGGGCTGATCCGCCCGGCCGGTTCACGTTCGTAGTAGTCCAGGCCCAGGCACGACACCGGTGTGCCGACAACCCGTTGGGGTGGAAGTCGGCCGGTATGCGGCGCGGCACCGACGCCGGGCCGGGCAAGGGTCCGAATCAGTCGGGTAACCGGTTGATTACGGACTGATTCGGAATCGATGGCAGCCAACCGGGCCGTCGCGTGGCAGCATCGTGGCATGGACGAGCATCCGCAGCCCGAAGTCGAGCCCGAGTGGCTCGACCACGACGACTTCGAACGGCTCATGGCCGAAGTTCTCCCGATCCCGGAGCCACAGTTGCCGCCGCTCTCCGGCAAGCGCGTCTACGAACGCACCACAAGCGGGGACACCGGCTGATGATCGGCTCGATCGAGCCGCATGCCGGTGGCCAATGCCGGGAGCACGGGCGTTCGCAGCCCGCCCCGATCGCCGCGGAGCAGTGCAGGAACCGGGCCGAGTCGCGTACCGCGCCGGAGAGATCGGCCTGATCCGGCGGCGGCGCGGCGGACCATACGTCGAGGCGCCGATGATGCCCGAGCTCACGTGGATCCCGGTTCACCCGGTTCACCCGGTTCACCCGGTTCAGCTCACAGTGACCGGGAGTTCACCGTAGCCGCGGAACAACAGGCGGTCGTGCCGGATCGCGCCCGGCGCGAGGGTCGGCGCCGGGAAGCGGTCGAGCAGGCGCGAGAAGGCCACCGCCGCTTCCAGCCGGGCGAGCATCGCGCCGACACAGAAGTGAATCCCGGACCCGAAACTCAACGAGCCGTTCCCGGCGCGCCACGGATCGAACCGCTGCGGTTCGCGATAGCGCGCGGGATCCCGATTGGCGGCCCCGATCAGCACCAGCACCTCGCCGAAGCGCGGCACCGGCACTCCGTCGACCGAGAGGCCGTCCCGGAGCGCAATCCGCGAGGTCAGCTGGATCGGCGAGTCGTACCGCAGCACCTCCTCGACGAAGTCGGCCACCGGCAGGGTCCGATCGGCCAACGCAGCCCGCACGTCGGGATGCTCCCCCAGCAGTGCGAGGCCGTTGCCGAGCAGGTTCGTGGTGGTCTCGAAACCCGCCACCAGCAACAGCACCAGGTTGGCGATCAGTTCGGCATCGCCGATCGCCTGCTCCGGATCTTCGTCACGCAGCCGCACCAGCGCGCCGATCAGATCCTCCTGCGGCCGGGCTCGACGTTCGGTCACCAAATCCGCGAAGTAGCCGCTGAGTTCCTGCGCAGCCAGATCGGCACTACTCATATCCTCGTCGACCGACATGAACTCCAGCACCCTGGTCAGCTCGTGGGCCGGGCGCCGGAAACGATACCGATCCTCGTCCGGGACGCCGAGCAGTTCGCAGATCACCCCGACCGGCAGCGGAAAGGCGAACCGATCCATGAAGTCGACGGGTACGCCCTCCCGGCCCGACTCGGCCATCGCGGTCAGCAGGCGGCCCACGGCGCGCTCGATGGCCGGTTCGAGCGCGGCGATCCGGCGTGGGGTGAACACGGACGCGATCGGCCCGCGCAGCCGGGTGTGCACCGGTGGGTTGTTGCGCAGGATCGAACGACCGAAGAGCTCCCACGACCGGGGTTGCGGCTCGTCGCCGAACATCGCCGCGCCGACCTCGCGGTCCAGCACCCCGAACCCTCGGTCGCGCAGCACCCGATCGGCCGCCGCGTACCCGGTGACCAGCACAAGTGTGTCGGCAACCGGCAGCACCGAACCAAGTTCGCGAACCTGTTCGTACAGCGGGAAAGGATTCGCCCGAGTCTCCGGAGCGGCGAGCCGGTCGAGCATCGCGGATGCGTCCATGTATTGCCCTCGTCCCCCATCGCCGACCGATGCCCGGCCGTTTGCTATCCGGTCAACTGCCCACGACGGTACCGGAGTTCCCATTCCCGCGCTTCGACCCGAGGACGAACTCCCGCACGGCCGAGGCGATCTCGTGCGGCGAGGCGCGGCGGGGTGAATGTTGCCGGAAGCGGCACTGGTCACGGGTGCTGGTCCGTGAAGCCGAGCAGCCAGATCCAGAGCACGCAGGCCGCGACGGAGCAGATCAGACCCAGGAGGGCACGGGCCTTGCCGACGCATTGCCTCCGGGATTGGTCGACGGCCGTGATGCCGAAGAGGACGCCTGCGAAGCCGGCGATGGGCGCCAGGAACGAGGTCAGACAGCAAACGAACCCGGAAAGGGAGAACAGGCCGAGCCGAAGCGACCTGTTCGGATGGCGGATCGGCGGGTCCGGGGTTCGGTGCGGCGGGCTCGGTTCACTCATGAGCCGGGGTCGTCAATGTCGCGATCAACGCGCCGGCGCCCAAACCCGCGTTGCGCAGCGACCGACCCGCCGAGCCCAGCCGCGCCCGCAGCCACAGCCGGGCCCGCGGCGTCCGCCGAGTCATCAGGCGGTCGGGTCACGAGAGGTGTGGAAGGCGGTTGCGCCGAAGTCGTCGTCATCGGCGAAACCGTCGTCGGTCCGACCGAGCCCGGTCACCTCGATTGACTTGTCGTCAATCGACTCGGCCCGCCGACCGGCACCTGCGATCCACCGACCGGGACGTCCGGGGGCCGGTCCCGATGGACCTGGTACGGCAGCACCCGGAGGCGCTGTCGCATCCGGTCCGGCTGCGCCTGGTGCGCACCCTCGCTCGCGGCTCGCACACCACCGGCGAACTGGCCTCGACCTGGGAGCTGACCGCGCCCGAGGTCTCCCGACACCTGGCCGTACTGCGCAAGGCCGGGCTGCTGAGAACGCGGCGGCGCGGCCGGTACGTGCTCTACGACCTGGACGCCTCGGCGACGGCGGCGCTGGGCACGGACCTGATGGCGGCGATGCTGCGCTGAGGTCGGCGGGACGGACTCCGGGACCACTCGGGCGAGGCGCTTCAGCTCGCCGTTCGTACCCGGGACACCGACCGCCCGGCCGCCGGTCCCACGTGTTCCGTGAACAACTTGGCGACCAGTTCGCCCCGGCTGGCCACGCCGACCTTGGCCAGCACGGACTTGATGTGGTCGCGCACGGTGTGGGTGGAGATGTGCAGCCGGCGGGCGATGTCGTCGGTGCCCAGGCCGCCCGCGACCAGTCGGGTGATCTCGCTCTCGCGTCCGGTCAGTTCGTACGCCTCGACGATGATCGCGGCCACCTCGGATGCCGGGGCCGCCTCGATCATCACCACCGTGAACGCGTCGTCGCCGCTGAGCCGCGACGCGTGGCACACCAGCCAGCGGCCGGCCCGGGTCCGAACCCGTACCCGACCGGTCCCCGCCGCGGCCAGGGTGGCGATCCACATCGGCAGCGTGCCGTCCGCGTCCTCGCCGACCACGCTCGCGATCCGCGCGCGGGCCTGCTCGTTGGCCGAGACCGGGCGGCCGGCTCGATCGAAGAGCAGTACGCCGGTCGCCTCGTCCGCCTCCGCCAACTCCTCGACGGTCGCCTCGCCCGGCCGCAGGAAGCCGCGCAACCGCGCGGCGAGGGGTGCCGACAGGCCCGCGACCAGTTCGGTGTCGGCGGCGGTGAAGGCCGGTCGGTCCCGATCCCGGAACAGACTCACACTGCCCCACGGCCGGCCGGCCACCCGCAACACCGCGCGCAGTTCGTCGCCGAATCGGCGCGGGCGCAGGTACGCGTCGTAGAGCGGACTGGCCTCGGGCCGATCACCGGTGCTCTCGCGCAGCGCCGCAGCCGGGACCCGGGCGTCCACGAGGGCACGGAACGCGTTGACCGTGTCCGGGTCCGACTCGCTGGTCCAAAACGCCGCGCAGCCACCCGCGTCGATGTTCTCCACCCGAATCGGCGCGGCGATCAGCCCGGTAAGCGGATCGGTCGCGCGCCACACCGCCGCGTCGAACGGGACCAGGCGGCGCAGCCGCACCGACGCGGTCGCGAACAGCGCGAGCGCGTCGGGCGCCTCGGCGGCACGAGCGAGCAGTTCGTCGCGTTTCCAGCCGGCGGTGCCGGGTCGGCGGGTCATCGGGGCTCCGTTCCTGGTCGGACACACGGGCAGGCTTCGGGGGGATCGGGTCGGGCGGCGGATACTCGCCGTTTCGTTTCGTTTCGTTTCGAAGCGAATCGGGTCAGGTCGGGTCGGGTCGAGTCGGGTCAGCGACGGCGAGGGCCGTCGCATTCTCGGGCCTGTCCCGCGCCTCGGGCCGGTGTCCGGGCGGGGCCGGTCATCGGGTCGAGTGCACACTCGGGCGGTCCCGACGATCGCGTCAACCTACGGAATCAGCAGAAGCTTCCCGGTGCTTCGTCGGCTCTCCAGATCCTCGTGCGCGCGCCGCGCCAGCGCCAACGGGTACCGCCCGCCGACGTGCACCCGCAGCGCGCCCGAGAGCGTGCGCTCGAACACGTCGTGTGCCCGGGCGAGCAACTCCGTGCGATCGCGGATGTAGTCGGCGATGCCGGGTCGGGTCAGGTACAGCGAGCCGGCGCCGAGCAGGCGGCCGGTGTCGAAGTCCCGGACCGGGCCGCTCGCTCCGCCGAGCAGCACCATGGTGCCGCGTGTCCGCAGGCTCGCCAGACCGCCGTCGAAGGTCGCCGCGCCGACCCCGTCGTACACCGCGTCCGCACCCCACCCGTCGGTGGCCTCGCGGACCCGCTCGGCGAACCCGTCGTAGCCGAGCACCAGGTCCGCCCCGGCCGCCCGGGCCCGGTCGTGCTTGGCCGGATCGGAGACCGTCGCGATCACCCGTGCGCCGCGGGCCACCGCGTACTGGGTGAGCACTCCGCCCAGGCCGCCGGCCGCCGCGTGCACCACGACGGTGTCGCCCGGGCGCACCCGGTAGGCGTCGTGCGTGAGGTAGTGCGCGGTCATCCCGTGCATCAGGACCGAGGCGGCCGACTCGGCATCCAACCCGTCCGGGATCGGCACCAGGCGGTCCGCGGAGACCACCGCGCGTTGGGCGTAGGCGCCGTACGCGGTGGTCACCGAGCCGTCCATGGCCCAGGCGACCCGGTCGCCGACGGCGAAGCCGGTCACCTCCGGGCCCAGTTCGGCGACGGTGCCGGCGGCCTCGACGCCGGGCACGAACGGCGTGGGCACGGCGAACACGCCTCGGCGCTGGCTGATGTCGATGAAGTTGACCCCGCTCGCGGCGACCTCCACCAGGACCCGACCGTTGCCGGGACGCGGCTCGGGGTGCGCGGGCACGGCGGTCAGGACCTCGGGACCGCCGTGGTCGATGGCGATGACGGCTTGCATGGCGCGTGCTCCTCGGGTGGATCGGTACGGACGTCCTCGATCCTGTGCCTCTCGCTTACGGGCGCCCATCCCTCAGCTGGGGGATGGGCGGCGGGAACGCGCGCGTCGAGAGTGGCCCGGGTCGGTGCCGGTGGCTCGATGGTCGGGTACACCCTGCGGCATCGCGGACGAGGAGCACGGTCGTGACGACGAAGCAGGCGACAGCGGACGGGAGTACCGGGGAACGGGCGGCGGCGCGGGCGCCGGCGGGGGACCGACCGGTTGGCGCGGCGGGGGTGCGACTCGGACTGCTCGGCGGCCCCTCGGTATTCGGGGTCACCGCGGCCGGGGTCGCGCTGCCGGACGTGGGGCACGCGCTCGCGGCCGGGCCGGCTTCCACCGGCTGGGTGCTCACCGTGCACGCGCTCGCACTCGGCATGGGGACGGCCGTGTTCGGCCGGCTGGCGGACGCCCGTGGTGTGCGCTTCTCGCTGTCGGTGGGCGGCGCGTTGCTGGCGCTGGGCATGGCGGTGTGCCTGGGCGCACCCAACCTGGGCGTCCTGGTCGCCGGGCGGTTCGTCGCGGCGGCCGGTTCGGGGGCGATGATCTCGGGCGCGCTGGCCCTCGCCGTGGCCACGGATCCGGCGCGACGGGCCCGGGTCCTGGGCGAATTCGGGGGCACGATGGCGGTGTTCGGGGCCGGCGCCACCCTGGTCGGCGGCGTGGTCACCGAGTGGATCGGCTGGCGGGCCACCCTGGTCCTGCCCGCGCTGTCGCTTCCGGTGATCGGGCTGTGCCTGCCGCTGGTGCGGCGTACCGGGGCCGGTTCGCGGCGTGCGGTGGACGCGGTGGGTGCCGGGCTGGTCGCGGTCACGGCTACCACGCTGTTGGTGCTGATCCAGTCCCCCACGTTGTCCCTGGGCACCCCGACGGTGGTCGCGCTGGGCGTGGCTGCGGCGCTCGCGCTCGGCGCCCTGATCGGGTGGACGCTGCGTCGACCGCACGGTTTCGTGCCGCGCGCGCTGGTCGGGGATCGCACGATCGTGCTCACCGCGGTGATGGGGATCGGGGTGTTCGGCGCACTGTTCTCGGTGATGTACGCGGCGCCGCAGCTGTTGGTCCGGCAGTACGGATGGAGCGTGCTCCAGGTGGGCGCGGCCCTGCTGCCCGGCGGCCTGATCGGTTTCGTGCTGGCCCGCCGAGCCGTCGGGCCGCGTGGGCGGGTGCTGTTCGCGGTGACCGCGGTGCTCGCGTCGGCGGGCCTGCTCACGGTCGGCCTGACCTCGGGCGCGCCGGTGATCGTGGTCGCCGCCTCGCTGTGCATCGTGGCGTTCGCGGTGAGCCAGGTCGTCACCACCGGACGGGTCGCGACGCTGGTGGACCCGGCCGTGCGGGGTGGCGCCGTCGGATTGCTGAACCAGGTGTACTTCGTCGGCGGTGGGATGAGCGCGGCGGCGGTCGGATCGTTGTCGACGACGATGGACCCGGCGCGGGCGCTTGCCCTGGTCGCCCTCCTGCCACCGCTCGCGGCGGGCGCGGCGTTGTGGCCGACCGCTTCGAAGGGTTCGGTGGCCTCGGGCGGGTGAGGTGGGCGGGGGTGGAGCGGCGACGGCCTCGGAGCGGGTCGGGGTCGTTCGGGGCTCGTGCGGGGACGGTTCGAGGGCGGTTCGTCGTGATGGAGGCGTGCCGCTCCCCCTCGGGGCGGTCGGGGCCGGGTCTATGTGCCGATGTCGATCCGCCGCCCGTCGGGGTCCGCGATGACGAACTCGGCCAGTCGGGACGCCTCTTCGGCGACCTGTCCTGCCTGGTCCGGCGAAAGCGGGCGAAAGGGCCGTATCCGCAGGCCGGTGGAGTGCACGGACCAGGTGCCGTGGACGAAGCCGTCGACCAGGAACGTGGGCAGTACGAGCGCGCCGCCGGGCATGACCCGTCGGCGGTCCTCGTCGGCCAGGATTCGGGACCGATCGGCGTGCCCGAGCAGCACGTTGTCGTACGCGGGCAGGAAGCGCACCGGCGTCGGCCGGTCCTCCTGAGCGAGTTCCGCGTCGGGCAGGTCGTACAACTCGCGCCCGTCGACGTCGCGCAGCACCCGCAGCGGCATGCCCCCGACCACGTCGCGCAGCCGCTTGAGCCCGGACCAGCTCTGCACGTCGGACACGGTCGCCGGGCCGAACGCGGCGAGGTAGCGCGCGATCAACTCCCGTACCGCAGGCGCCGGATCCATCGCCCGGCCGGTCCACGCCGGGGCCAACGCCATGGACACCGACGAACGCGTACCCCAGCCACCCCATAGCCCGTCGGGCGTGGGATGCACGATCGGCAGCAGCCGCTGTACCGCCGCCGCGAGCACGGCCCCGGATCGGCCCGGATAGCGCTCCGTCAGGAGTCGACCCAGCGCTCGCCGGGTCAGCTGCCCATCTCCGAGCAACTCGCGTCCGGCAGCGGCTAGTTCGGCGGGTTCGAGACCCCGGGTCTCGCGCGCGAAATAGCTCGGGCGCAGCTCGGTTCCGGGGGTGGGTTGGAACAGCGGCCGGATCCAGGCGTAGTCCTCGGCCGCCGCCATGTGTTGGGTGCCGCGCAGCAGCGGGCCGCGGACGACGGTGCGGTCCGTGTACAGGGCGGTCGGCTGCGCGTGCCGGAGGTCCGCCACTCGGGTCCACAGGCCCACATAGGGCCAGTTCGGCTCCTGTGCCTGCAAGGCGACCAAGCGCAACACAACCTCGGCCGAGCTGCGGCGCGTGCGCTCGGCGAGGAACTGGCGTGCCAACAGGGTGCGGTTGAGCGCCCGACGGGTGACCAGGATCCGGGACCGACCGGAAGGGGATTCCATGGGCACGAGTCTGCGCGCCAATGCGGCCGATTTTCTGCCGCATTCGCTTCACTCGCCGCAGCAGCCGGAGCCGAGGCCGGAGCCGGAGCCCGGCGAAAGCCGGGGCCGGGGCGGTGAGGGTGACGGGCGATGGGCCGGGGCGGTCGGTGATCGTGTCAGGCTGCCGGGGTTGCCTTGTCGAGTGGGGGGACGGTGGTGGCGTCGTCGAGGGTAGCCTCTCGGCTGGTTCGCAGGGCGCCGTGCAGGGTCGCGTCCGGGCCCAATATGCCTCGTACGATGGCCGGTTCCAGGTGAGGGGCAACCGCGCGGCGGCCCGCCAGGACGGCGTCGATGCCGGGGGTCAGCCACACGGTCCAGGTCGCCAGATAGCCGCCGAGGATCACCTCGCCCGGGTCCACCAGCCCCGAGATGGCCAGCACCGCCGCGCCCACCGAACGGCCGGCGAGCACGAGCGCGTCGGTCGCGCGCGGGTCACCGGCGCGCAGTCGGCGGTCGAGTTCGGCCAGGGCCGCGTCGACCCCGTCCCGCGCGGACACGTCGGCGAGTCCGGCGGCGGCGGTCAGCGGCTCGGGCCCGACGTACATCGCCAGGCACCCGCGCGCGCCACACGGACAGTCGGGGCCGTCGAACGCGAGCGGGATGTGACCCACTTCGCCGGCCATGCCGTGCGTACCGGTGTGGATCCGACCGCCGACCACCAGGCCGCCGCCGACACCGGTGTCGGCCTTGATGTACGCGGCCGCGCACGGGAGTTCGTCGCCCTGCTCGGCGCGGGCGTGGTATTCGGCCAGGGCCGCCACGTTCGCGTCGTTGACCACGTCCAGCGGGCAGGCCAGGTCGGGTAGGTGCGCCAGCACCAGTGCGCGCAGGTCGGTCCGCGACCAGCCGAAGTCGATCGCGGCGGCGACGGTATGCCCGGACCCGGTCACCGGTCCCGCCATCGCGATCACCACTCGGGCCAGATGCGCGTCGCGCCGAGCGCGCAGCACGGCCTCGGCGCGCGCGATCTCGCGCGCGAGCACCGCGGCCAGCGGCTCGGGGTCGCCGAACGGTGCGCGGTGCGGCACGGATGCGCGATGCGCCACCGTGCCGGCCAGGTCCGCGGCCATCACCTCGACCCGCTCCAGAGTCACCTGTAGCGCGATCGCCACCACCCGCCCCGGCACCAGGCGCAGCAGCCGACGCGGCCGACCCCGTCCGCCCGACGACGCGGAGCCGACCTCGGCCACCAGGCCACGCCCGATCAGGTCGGCGGCCAAGGCGGTGACCGACGCGTGCACGAGGCCGGTCGCCGCCGCGACCTCGGTACGCGCGCAGGGGCCGTGCGCGGCGATCTCGCGCAGCACGAGGGCAACGTTGTGGCGTCGTACCGCGGCGGTGTCGGTGGGGTTCACCCGACCGATTCTGCCTCAGCCCGATTCGCCCACCGCCGGGTGACACCGAGAGCCGACCCGCCGGCCCGAGCTCGCAAGCCCGGTCTGCGAGCAGCCGGCGATCCGGCCGGCCCCCGCCCCGAGCGCCTGCGGGAAGGGCCCCGGCGACCGGACCCTGAAGCGTCCCGAGCACCACGCGGCCCGACGACGCCGCGGCCCTCGACCCGGCCGGCCAGCGTCCCCACCCACCGAAGGGCCCGCAGCGCAATCAGCCGGCCGACCCGACCACCCACACGACGGCCCGATCGGCCGGCGGCTCCCGCGCCCTCGCGGCCTCGCGGCCCCGCCCCCTCGCGGCCCTGCGGCCCCCGCGCCGCCCCCTCGCGACCCCGCACTCTCCACGGCTCCCGGTCTCGCGAGGCCGAAGTACGAAAGTGATTTTTTCAACTCTTGTAATATTTATTATTCGGGGTCGATACTCACCCATGGAACGCATGCAACGCTCGGGCCTCACCCCCGCGCCGACCGTCGGACCGCAAGACCGCCAGGACCCTCCGCGCAAAGGATGACCCCGTGCCCCAGCAGCCGCTCGTCACCACCACCCTGGGCCCCGTGCAAGGGTCCTGGAAGGGCCGGTCCGCCCGCTTCCTGGGCATTCCGTACGCCAAGCCCCCCGTCGGCGACCTGCGCTTCGCCGCGCCCGAGGCCCCCGAGGCGTGGACCGAACCGCTGGCGGCGACCGTGTACGGCCCCACCGCCCAGCGCCGCGCGTTCGGCGACGGGCCGACGATCATCCCGGAGCCGTCGATCCCCGGCGACGACGTACTCGGCGTCAACGTGTTCACCCCCGACCCGAGCCCGGACGCCGCGCTGCCGGTACTGGTCTGGATCCACGGCGGCGGCTTCGTGGCCGGCTCCGCCGCCAGCCCGTGGTACGACGGCACCGCGTTCAACCGGGACGGCGTGGTCCTGGTCTCGCTCGGCTACCGCCTGGGCATCGAGGGCTTCCTGCACCTGGAGGGCGCTCCCGACAACCGGGGCGTCCTGGACTGGATCGCCGCGCTGCGCTGGGTCCGGGACAACATCGCGGGCTTCGGCGGCGACCCGGCCAAGGTCACCATCGCCGGTCAGTCGGCGGGCGGCGGCGCGGTGCAGACGCTGATGGTCACACCGTCCGCGCACGACCTCTTCCGCGCTGCCATCTCGGTCTCCGGCGCGGTGATGGAACCGCAGAGCCGCGCGGCCGGCCTCGCCGTCGCCGAACTCTTCACTTCCCGCACCGGCCTGCCCGCGACCGCCGCCGCGCTGCGCGACTTCTCGCACGACGAGTTGCTGCGCTTGCAGGACCTGGTCACCGCTCCCGAGGAGGGCGCCACCGCGCTGCCCGGCCTACTGCTGGCGCCGTTCACCGACGGCGAGTTGATCCCCGAGGACGTACACGCCGCGTTCCGCGACGGCTCGGACGCACCCGCGCCGCTGATGCTCGGCGCCACCCATCACGAGTTCAACGCCGCCGCCGAATTGGGCATGTCGGACGCCCCGATCGAGGCAGCCGTCGCCGTCCTCGGCGCGGCGGGCCTGCCGCCCGAGGGCATCGAGGCATACCTTGCCCTGCACGACGGCGCCACCCCCGCCCAGGTGATCGGCCAGGCACTCACCGACACCCTGTTCCGCGCCACGGCGGTCTCCATCGCCGAGGCCCGCGCAGGACGGGACCGGCCGACCTGGCTGTACACCTTCGAATGGCTCTCCACCGCACCGATGTTCGGCGGGAAGGCCTTCCACTGCCTCGACCTGCCGTTCGCGTTCGACCTGCTGGCCGCCGAGAACGCGGAGACCGCAACCGGCCCCGACGCACCCCAGAAGCTGGCCGACGCGATGCACGGCACGTGGGTCGCCTTCATCCGCGACCTCGACCCGGGCCCCCAGTGGCCGCGCTATACCCGGACCCACCGCGACACGATGGTCTGGGACACCACCCCCCGGATCACCCCCGACCCGCTGGGCGCCGAACGCAAGATCTGGACCACCCACCGAACCCCGACCGTCTGAGCCGAACAGCGATGCCCCGCCGGGCTCGACCGAGCGGTGCCGAGCCGCAGGGGCGGCCCGGCACCGGGGGTATCCCGAACCGACCCCGGATCCGGCCCCGAGCAAGTGCCGGAGCGGCGGCCCCGTACCAGCGGCCCCGATCCGGAGATCGGTGCCGCCCGGTCGGTTCGCACGTGCCAAGGCATGCCACGGCCCTACGCCTGCGCGTCGAGCCAGTCGCGGTACGTCGGGCGGACAGGACGGCGTGCGGGGAAGGGAGCAGGACGCCGTTTTCGAACATGTCGCGGTCCGGGCTGGCCGGGTCGCTCACCTCCTCGATGCGGACCTCGTGGCCGCGTCGGGCCGGCACCAACTCGGCCATCGCGGCGAGGTTCTCCTCGCGGGGGCCGGCGACCTCCGCGAACGGGGTGCCGGGCGACTCGGTCACCGGGCCGTCGCCGGTGGCCAGGTCGACCAGGCCCTCCGCGACGGCGCGGGCGGCGATCAGTTGGGTGCGCGTCCTGGGCACGCGGCAGACCTCGCCCTGGATCCCCCAGCTCGCGAGCTCCGCCACGAACTCATGGAACTGCGCCGCGCGCAGGATCCGGACCGGCAGCGGTCCGGCCGGCACGGCCTGCTCGTGGGCCGGCAACGCGCACGGCGCGGAATACGGCGCGGCAACCCGGCCCGGCGCGGCAGTGCGGCAAAAATCAGCGAAGCGCCACGAAGCATCATGAAGGGCAACGCAGCTCCTCGGGAGGCGAAAGCGCGATGAGATCCCACTCCGCACGCATCCGACGACTCGTGAGCACCGGAGTCCGGAAAAGGGTCTACCCCGGCGCGGTATGGGCCGTCGGCGACACCCACGGCACCCGGACGACCGGAGCCACCGGCACCCTCGATCCGCTCGCACCGAACACGCCGGTCGCGCCGAACGCGCCACCCGCACCCGTCACGCCGCTTGGGCCGTTGACCCACCACGGCAGCCGAACCCACACGGGCACCGACGTGCGAACGAACCCGAGCACGATCTTCGACGTGGCCAGCCTGACCAAGATCATCGCGGTATGGGCCTGCGTCGGCGCCCTCTGGGAGGAGGGTGTCCTGCCCCTCGACGCACCCCTCGCCTCGTATTGGCCCGAGGTCGCCGGCCACCCGCTCGGCGTCGTCACCGCCCGCCGGCTGCTCACCCACACCGCAGGCGTTCCGCCGCACGCGGACCTGGCCGCCCATTACGGCACGGACCCCGACACCATCCGCACTGGCGTACTGCGCGAAGTCCTGCACCGCCCGCCCGGTGAAGCCGTCGAGTACACCGACCGGGCCGCGCTCATCCTCGGCTATCTCGTCGAACACCTCGCGGCCGACACCCTCGACCGCGTCGCCGCGTCCCGGATCTGGCAACCGCTCGGGATGCACGACACCCGCTTCGGCCCGCTCCCCGCCGCGCTCGCCGCCGACTGCGCGCCCACCGAGCCCGACCCGGACGGCGAGAGCCGGCTCCGGGGCACGGTGCACGACCCGTCCGCACGCCTGCTCGGCGGCGTCTGCGGCATCGCCGGCGCCTTCACCGTCCGCGACGACCTGGCGCGTTTCCTTCGCCACCTGCTCGGCGCATATCCCGCCGGCCGCGGACCCGGCTTCGGTCCCGCCTGGGTCGAGGAATCCCTCACCGTCCACACCGGCGACCTCGAACCCGCCCGGGGCCTGTTCTGGCATCCGGCTCCGGGCACCTGCCCGGCCGAGGGCGTCTACGTCCACTACGGCTTCACCGGCACCGCCATGTGGATCTCGGCGCAACGGCGGCGCTGGGCCGTCCTGCTCACCAACAAGGTCTACTTCACCCGCGAACGCGAACCACTGGGCGCCATCCGCGACGAGTTCCGCCGACTGGCCTTCGGGTAGCGCGGCTTCGCGGACCCCGCGGGTCGGCGGAACGACTCGGCGGGCAGGATGGGGTGACATGACAGCGAACATCGAACCCGTGTCCGCTTTGCTCGTCGTCGACGTGCAGATCGCCTTCGTCACCGGCGCAGGCGCCGTACCGGCGGCGGAGCGCGTCGTGGAGCGGGCCGCCACGTTGATCGCCCGGGCCCGGGCGAGCGGTGCGTTGGTGGTGCATCTCCAGAACGATGGGCCGGCCGGCGCGGACGACGAGACCGGTACCCCCGGGTGGGAATTGCGGCTGCCGGTGGAGGCCGGCCCCCGCGAGGTGGTGATCCGCAAGACCGAGGACGACGGCTTCGCCGGTACACCGCTGGCCGACCTGCTGACCCGGGCGGGCGTCAAGGGTGTGGCTGTATGCGGGGTGATGTCCGAGATGTGCGTGGGCGCCACCGCGCGGGCGGCACTGGCGCAGGGCTACCGGGTGGTACTGCCGCACGACGCGCACGCCACGCACGACATCCCGGCCGCGCCCGGCATCAGCGCGGCGGTACCGGCGCCGATGGTCTCGCGGGTGGCCGAATGGGCACTGGGCGACGAGGTCGACATCGTCGCCCACGCCGAGGACGTGGCCTTCACCGGCGTGGAATTTGCCGACCGGGCCGCCGAAGAGTCGCGGAACTCGGCGTAGTCCACCGCAACGACGGACCCCTCGCAAGCCGCGGGCGCGGCGAATACCTCCGCGCGCTCCGCCCGCGAGGCCGGCGTGGAGTCGAAGATGGACGGTCGTTGCCGGGTGACCTCGTTGTACTGAAATTGCGGACCGCACATTGAGTTGGACCGAATCCGGTACCGAAGACCGACGAGGCTGAGATTTGCGGATCGGGCCGCGTCGCCGTCGGACGCCGGCTGGGGCGAGGTATGGGTCTCGGGTTTGCGTGGTCGAACGCCGGCCGGGGCGGGCTTGCGGGCCGGCCGGCGTTCGAGGTTGTCTCAGGCCGAGTGGGTGAGGGTGGCCGGTTCGACTGCGTGGGCGAAGGGGATGCCTCGGGTGTAGCGGTCGAGTTCGTCCAGGGCCAGGGCCACCACGCGGCGCAGTTCGCCGCCCAGGGAGCCGGCGATGTGCGGGGTCAGGAGCACGTTGGGCAGGTCGTAGAGCGGTGAGGCAGCCGGGAGTACGTCCGGTTCGGTGACGTCGATGACCGCGTCGAGTCGGCCCGCGACCAGTTCCTCGGTGAGTGCGTCCTGGTCCACGAGCGAGCCGCGGGCGGTGTTGATCAGCGTCGCGCCGTCCCGCATCAGCGCGAGCCGGCGGCGGTCCAGGAGGTTACGGGTGGACTCCAGTTCGGGTGCGTGCACCGTGACCACGTCCGAGTCGCGGACCAGTTCGTCCAGGTCCACGCTGCGCGCGCCCAGCGCCTCGGCCTGATCGGCAGTCACATACGGGTCGTGCAGCAGCAGTTCGAAATCGAACGGGCGGAGCAGTTCGAGCACCCGGCGACCGATCCGGGATGCGCCCACGATGCCGATGGTGCGCCGGTAGTTGCCGAAGCCCGGGAACCGCGCGTCCCAGTCGACCAGGCGCCGCTCCGCGCGGTAGGCGTCCCGAATCCGCAGGACCCGCTTGTTGGCGAACAAGACGGCGGCGACGGTGTACTCGGCCACCGGCAGCGCGTTGGCCGCGGCGCCCGAGGAGACGATCAGGCCGCGTTCCCAGGCGGCATCGGTGAGGTGGTGCTTGACCGAGCCGGCCGCGTGCACCACCGCGCGCAGTCGTGGTGCCCGGGCCAGCACTGCGGCGTCCAGGCGGGCGCTGCCCCAGCAGGTGAACAGGACTTCCGCCTCGGCCAGCGCCGCGGCGGCCTCCGGGCTGTCGAAGTCGTCGGCGATCAGCTCGAGATCGACCTCGGCCAGCGCGCTCAGCCGCACGCGTGCCTCGGCGTCCAGAATGCGGCCGGCCACGGACGGGTCCATCGCGAGCAGGAGTCGGGGCCGGTGCCGTACCGGTGCGGGCGCGCCGGCGGCGGCCTCGAATCGAGTGGTGCCGTTGCTCACTTGACGCTCCCCGCGGAAAGGCCCGCGCGCCAGTGGCGCTGGAGCGAGACGAAGGCCACGACCAGCGGGACCACGGCCATCAGCGATCCGGTGATGACCAGCGGATAGAACTCGGGGTACGCGTGCGCGTTGGTGTTCCACGAGTACAGACCCAGGCTGACCGGGTACAGCTTCTGGTCGGAGAGCATCACCAGGGGCAGGAAGAAGTTGTTCCAGATCGCGGTGAACTGGAACAGGAAGATGGTCACGAACCCCGGCATCATCATCGGCATGGCAACGGAGAAGAAGGTCCGAATCTCGCCGGCGCCGTCCATCCGGGCGGCTTCGAGCACCTCACCGGGGATGTACCCGGCGCTGAACACTCGGGCCAGGTAGACCCCGAACGGGTTGACGATGACCGGGATGAACACCGCCCAGAAGGTGTTGACCAGGCCCACCTTGGACGCGAGCAGGTACAGCGGCAGCGCGACGGCGGTGGTGGGCACGAGCACGCCCAGCAGCACGCCGCCGAACAGTTTCTCCTTGCCGGGGAAGTCGAACTTGTCGAACGCGTATCCGGCCAGCACGCTGATGAACGAGCCGAGTGCCGCGCCGACGCCGGCGTAGAGCAGGCTGTTGAGGTACCAGTGCCAGTAGATGCCGTCGCCCTCGGTGCTGACGGCCTTGACGTTCTCGGTGAAGTGGAAGCCCTCGAACGCGAAGCCGTCACCGCCGAACAGGCCGCCCATGTCCTTGGTCGCGGCGATCAGCAGCCAGGCCAGCGGCAGCATCATGTAGAGCGTGACCAGCACCAGGGCGCCGTTGACGGCGACCTTGCCCATCAGCGCCTCGGTGGCGCGGCTCTTGGCGCGCGGGCTGCGGGCGGGCTTGGCTGCGGGTGTGCGGGTCGGCGCGGGCGCGTCGGCCGCGACCCCGTCCGGCTGCTGCACGGTGGTGCTCATGCGGTCCTCCGTCCGGACGACAGGCGGGTGACGCCGAACGACAGCGCCGCGGCGAACACGGCGAGCAGCACCGAGGCGGCCGCCGCGAGGCCGAAGTCGTTGGCGCGGAAGGCGGCCGAGTAGGCGTACATGTTGGGTGTCCAGGAGCTGCCCACGGCGGGGTTGGCGTCGCTGAGGATGGACGGCTCGGTGAACAGTTGCAGCGAGCCGATGATGGTGAACAACATCGTCATCGCGACGGCGGCACGGATCATCGGGATCTTCACGGAGACCGCGATGCGCACCGGTCCGGCGCCGTCGACGGTGGCCGCCTCGACCACCTCGCGCGGGATCGCCTGGAGCGCGGCGTAGAAGATGATCATGTTGTAGCCGATCCACTCCCACGTGGCGATGTTGACGATCGAGAACAGCGCGGTGTCCGAGGCCAGGAAGTCCCAGTGCAGGCCGCCGGATTCGAGCAGTTCCACGACCGGGCTCAGGCCCGGTGTGTAGAGGTAGACCCAGATCAGCGCGGCGATGATGCCCGGGACCGCGTGCGGCAGGAACAAGGCGAGTTGGAAGAACCGGCGGGCCCGGGCCAGCGCCGAGTCCAGCAGGAGCGCCAGGGCGAGGGCGGTGCCGACCATCACCGGGATGTAGAGGAGGCAGTACAGCCCGATCGCGACGAAGCCGTCGCGAAACTTCTCGTCGCCGAGCGCGTCGGCGTAGTTTCCGAAGCCGCTGAACACGCGTCTGGTGCCACCGAAGCCCAGGCCCGAGGTCTTCTCGGTGAACAGGCTGAGCCAGATCGCGTAGCCGATCGGCACGACCATGGTGGCGATGAACAGCGCGTAGAACGGGGTCAGGAACAGCGCGGCGGTGGTCTTCCGGCGCCGGCGTCCGGCGCGCAGGGATGTGTTCATGGAACTGCTTCCTCGTGGCGGTCCCCCGGTGCGGGGCGGCGCGCGGCGCACCGGGGGCCTGCGGATCACGGGCCGAAGGGCGGCCTCGCGGAGCCGGTGCCGTGGCGGCACCGGCGGTCAGCCCTTGACCGAGATGCCGCGCTTCTTCAGGTCCTCGACGGTGCTTCGCTGGGCTTCCTCCAGGGCGCCCACGATGGTGCCGCCGCTGGAGAGCTTCCCGAACCGGTCCTTGAGGATGGTGTTGGTCTGGGTCATCGACGGACCCCAGGTCCAGCCGGCCCCGATCGTCCCGGTGGCCTCGGTGAACAGCGGGTAGATGTCCTGCTTGCCGAAGTAGCCGGTGTCGAAGAACTGCGCCGCGGTGGGGACCAGCTCGGTGGCGGCGGGGTACGCGCTGGAGGTGCCGCTGGCGATCCGCGCGGAGATGCCCTCCTTGGTGGTGGTCATCCACTCGATGAAGGTGAGCGCGGCCTTGCTCTTCTTGCTGTCCTTGCTCACCGCGAAGGTCGAGCCGCCGAGCATGCCGTTGGACGCGGTGCCCCAGTTCGGCAGCGGCGCGACCGCCCACTTGCCGGCCAGGTCGGGCTGGCTGCTCTTGAGCACGCCCGCGCTCCACGAGGCGCCGACGATGCCGACCGTGCCGCCGCTCTTGAGGTCGGCGTTCCACTGCTGGCTGAACGAGGGCTGCACGCGCACCAGGTCGTCGGAGACCAGCTTGTTCCAGTACTCGCCGACCTTGCGCGCGTTCGGGTCGGTGAGCGAGACCTTCCAGGCGTCGCCCTCGGTGCCGAACCAGGAGCCGCCGGCCTGCCAGGTCAGCCCGGCCATGGTACTGGGGTCGTCCGGGTAGAAGGTGCCGATCCGGGCGTTCGGGTCGGCCTTCTTGACCTGCTCGGCGGCGGCCCGGTACTCGTCCCAGGTCTTGGGCACCGCGATGTTGTGGTCGGTGAAGAAGTCCTTGCGGTAGTACAGCGCCATCGGTGCGGCGTCCAGCGGCACCGCCCAGGTCTTGCCGCCGAGTTCGGTCAGTTTGTTGACGGACGCGGGGAACTTGGACTTGAGGCCGGACACCTTCGACGTGAGGTCCTGCACGGCCCCTTGGCTGACGAAGTCCGGCAGTTGCGGGTATTCGATGGTCAGCACGTCGGGGGCGTTGCCCGCCTTGACCGCGTTGGTCATCTTCGCGTAGCCGCCCGCGTTGCCGGACGGGATCTGCTCGTACTTGACCTGGATGTCGGGGTGCGACTTGTTGAACGCGTCCACGACCTCCTGGGTGCCCTTGGTCCAGGACCAGAAGGTGAGCTCCTGCTTCTGGCCCGGGCCGCCGCCCGGGGCGGCGGGGGCGGCCCCGGCGTCCTTCTTCTTGTCGTCGCCGCCGCCACAGCCGGTGACGAGGCTCAGGGCGGTGACTATGCCGACGAGAGCCGTGCCGAGTCTGATGGATGTGCGCTGCATGGACGCTCCTGGGTCGAACCTGCATCGAAGGCGATAGCGAGCATCATTCGGTCAGGAGCGAACAGCGTCAAGAGCAAATGAACAATCGATGAAAAACGAAACTCACTATGATCGTTCGATCACAGGATGGTTCGGTCGCTTTCGCTTGTCCGAATCGGCTCGCCCGACTCGACCGGCTCTCCCGCGTCGGCCGGCTCGGTGGTGGCCCGCAGCCGCAGCCTGGGCACCAGCGAGATGTGCCGCGGCGCGCGCCCGTCGTCCCCGTCGGCCAACCGCGCGGCAAGCAACTCGACCGCGATCCGGCCCACCTCGTGCTTGGCCGGTGCGATCGCGCTCAGCGGCGGATCGGCCAGCGCGGCCACCTCGTCGTCGTAGGCGATCAGCGCCAGGTCGCCGGGCACGTCCAGGCCCGCCGCGCGCAGCCGGGACACCAGCAGCAGCGCGTCCTGGTCGTTGTGCACGAGCGCGGCGGTGGCCGCACCCGAGCGGGCCGCCTCGATCACCCGGGCGACCGCCCGGTCGAAGCCGTCGGCGTCCTCGCCCGGATGCGGCGTCTCCACCCCGGCCGGATCCGGCGGGGTCAGGCCCAGCGCGGCCATCGCGGCGGTGTACCCGGTATGCACGGCCGGTGTGGTCGGACTGCCCAGCCGCGCCACGAGCAGGATGCGCTCATGGCCGAGCGCGCCCAGCCGGCGGACCGCCTGCGCCGCCCCCAACGCGTGGTCGGAGGCCACCCGGTCCAGGTGTTCCAGGCCCGAGCCGATCTCCGCCCGGCGCTCCACCAGCACGACGGGCACCGACAGCCGCCCCATCCAGGCGTCCTCGCCGCCCGGCCCCGGCGCCCGCGAGGGGGTCAGCAGCAGGCCGTCCACGCCCCCGCGCAACAATTGGTCCACCTGGTCGCGGTCCTCGCTGGGCAGATAGCGCGAGATGCCCAGCACCAGCCGGCCGCCGATCGCCTCGACCGCGGCCCGGGCGCCGCGCACGACCTCCGGGAAGTAGTAGGTGGCGGACGGTACGAGCATGCCCACTGTCGGCCCGTCGTGGCCGTTGGCCGGCGGCCGCCCCGGCTCCGGCGCGGACGGGCGGGCGTGCGGCAAAGTGGCGCCGCCGTGCACCCGGGCCAGCAGACCGCTCGCCACCAGGGCGGTCACGTCGCGCCGCACGGTGACCAGGGACACGCCCAGTTCCTCGGCGATCTCGACCACCTTGACACTGCCCTGTTCGCGGGCCGTCCTGAGAATGAGTTCCTGCCGCTGTTCCGCCAACACCGTGGACGTCGTCCTTCCGATCAGCGCACGCCCGGAACGGGCCATGCCCCCCTGCGCCCGGCTGCTGTCCGGTCACCGGCTCAGCCTAGGGCATCGCCATTCGATTTTGATTGAAAAGGATCGTTCGATCAAACCGGCTCTTGACCTGATCGATCGACGCCACCTAGCGTGTCGCCACCCGGGCGCGTCCAGTCGAGGAGATCCGTGAACACACCGCACCCCTTCGTGCTGCCCCCGGAGGACCGCACGCTGAGCCCGTACACCGGTTGGACCCGCGCGCACTGGGAGGCCGTGGCCGACGGCCTGCTCGCCGCGGTGCGCCCGTACCGCTCGCCGGGGGGCGCGCTGATCACCCTGCCCGGACGCACGAGTTGGTCCGGCGAGCGCTCGGACGGCCTGGAGGGATACGCCCGTACGTTCCTGCTCGCGGCGCTGCGCGCGGCCGGCACCGCCGCTTCCGGCCGACCCGTCCCGGCGGACCTGCTGGAGCCGTACGCGGACGGACTGCGCACGGGAACGGCCGAGCCGGGCACGGCGGATGCGCAGTCCTGGCCGGCCGTGGTCGATCGCGGCCAAGCGATGGTGGAGGCCGCTTCGGTGGCCCTGGCCCTGCACCTGACGAAGGATCAGTTGTGGGACCGGCTCGACGAGTCGACCCGCGAGCGGGCGGCCGACTGGCTCGCCGGTGCGCTGCGGCACGAACCGGTGGACAACAACTGGTGGCTCTTCCCCGTCGCGGTGGGCACCTTCCTGAAGGCGGCCGACCGGCACACCGAGCAGGCCCGGGCCGCGATCGACCGCGGTCTGGCCCGGATCGAGAAGTGGTACGTCGGCGACGGGTGGTACACCGACGGCGCCGGGCGATACTTCGACCACTACAACGGCTGGGCCATGCACCTGTATCCGCTGCTGTGCGCGGCGGTCGCGGGCGCGCCGGCCGACCCGGTCCGGCGCGAGCGGCTGCGCGAGTTCCTGACCGGATACGGCCGGCTCTTCGACCGCACCGGCGCGCCGCTGCACCAGGGGCGTTCACTGACCTACCGGTTCGCGGCGGCGGCCCCGCTGTGGCTGGGCGCGCTCGTGGATGCCACGCCGTACCCGCCGGGCACCACCCGGCGGCTGGCGAGCGGCGTGCTGCGGCACTTCCTGGACCGCGGCGCGGCCCGCGACGGCCTCCTCTCGCTGGGCTGGTACGGCCCGGACGCGGCGACCGTGCAGCCCTACTCGGGCTCGGCGTCGCCGTATTGGGCGGCCAAGGGCTTCGTCGGCCTGCTGCTGCCCGAGCAGCACGAGGTGTGGACCGCGCGCGAGAGCGCCGGGCCGGCCGAGCACGCGGACATCGACCCGGCGCTCGGCCTGCCCGGACCCGGACTGCTCGTGCACGCCGGGCACGGCGTGGCCCGGCTCGTCAACCACGGCGCCGACCACCAGCCGGCCGCGCCGGCCACCGCGCTGGACGCCGATGATCCGCTGTACGCGCGGCTGGCCTACTCGACGCTGACCGGCCCCACTCGCGGCGGCGATCCGGCGGACAACCACATCGGGCTGGTCCTGGCCGGTCGGGTGACCGAGCGCGGCCGGATCGAGCCGTTGGGCGCGGGCCCCGGGTGGGCGGCCTCGGCGCAGTCGCCCACGCTCGACGGGCAACCGGTCCCGGACACCCGGATCGTGTCGGTCGCCGTGGTGCGCGGCCCCTACGAGGTACGCGTGCACCACGTCCTGGCGCCGGCGGGCACCGCGGTGCGCGAGAGCGGGTGGGCGCCGGCCGCGGCAGCCGGCGAGGAACTGCGGTCCTCGGTCGAGGGGCTCGGCGCGCGGGTGGACACCGCGTCGGTGCACAGCACGCTGACCGGTGCGTACGGCTGGGACCGGGCGGCCATCGGCGCCGCGCCGCACGGGACCGCGTTCGGCGAGCAGGCCGAACTGGCCGTGTTGGAGGGCACGGTGGCGGCCGGCCCGCTGGTCACCGTGCTGTCGCTGACCTGGGC
>NZ_JBEXCV010000113.1:0-29377 GCF_040605455.1 Embleya sp. NPDC005575
TGGGCGGCGCGCACGCTGACCCGGACCGTGCGCGCCGACGGCGACACCGCGTGGTGGCCGCAGGGCCCCGGCGATCCGGCGGGCGTACGGCTGGCCCACTGGTGCAGCGGTTCGGCCGGCGTGGGCACGTTCTTGATCCGGCTTTGGCAGGCGGACGGCGATCCCCAGCTGCGCGAGTTGGCCGAGCGCGCGGGTGCGGCGGTACACCGCGCCCGCTGGCACTCGGGCACCACCGCGTGCCACGGCCTGGCGGGCAACGGCGAATTCCTGCTCGACCTGGCCGAGGCGCTGGACGATTCGACCCATCGCGCGCACGCCGCCGACCTCGCCGAGCAACTCCGCGCCCGAACCGCGCTGATCGACGGCCTGCGGGTGCCCGCCGACGAGAGCGCGATCGGCGTCTCGGCCTCGTACGGCACCGGCACGGCGGGTGTCCTCGGCTTCCTGCTGCGGCTCGGCCACGGCGGCCCTCGGCTCTGGTTGGACGGTGAGGACGCGTGAGCACGATGGTGACGACTCGGCCGCTGCGGCGGATCAGTTGGTCGTTCGCGGCCGACGGTGGGCACGCCGCGTGCCTGGCCACCACCGGCGACGGCTCGTGGCGGGTCGAGTCCTGGTCGTTACGCCCGGGCCGGGCCAGTGGCGCGCTGCCGGTGGGCACCGGGGCGCCCGAGCGCCTGCACACCCAGTTGCTCGCGCTGCCGGACGGCCGGGTGCTGGTGCTTCGACACCAGCCGGGAAAACACGAGTTGGCCCTGCTGGAGGCCGACGGCGCGGGCAGCGAGCGGCACTTGACCACGGTCCGGCTGCCGGGCCTGCGCTTGTTGTCCTATCCCGGCACGGACGCGCTCGCGCTCGCACTCGGAGCGGACACGACGCCCTCGACCACCGTGTGGCTGGTTCGCGAGGACGGCCGGTTGGACCCCGCGGCGGAGTTGGCGGGGCTGTACAGCGGCGGGGTCTGGCTCGACCCGGGCGGGCGGCGGCTCGCCCTGGACGAGGTGCGCGACGGCCGGATCAAGACCGTCGCACTGGACTTCGACACCGCCACGGTGCGGCCCTTCCTGGAACTGGCCCAGGAGAGCAACGACCGGTTGTTGCTCGCCGATCCGGTCGGCGGCCTGCTGGTGATCGCCAGCGACGCGCCGGGCACCGATCGGCTCGGCTGGATCCGACTGCCGACCGACCGTGCGCAGTTGCCCGGTCGGGTGCGCTTTCCCGAACTGGTACACGTGTCGGACGCGCAACTGCGACCGATCGCGATCGCGCCTGACGGCCGCCGGGTCGCACTCCAACTGGACCGGGGAGCGTTCTCCCGGTTGGCGGTGTGGACCCCCGAGGACGGCACGCTGGTGGACGTCCCCACCCCGGACGGCTGTCTCGGCGCGGTCGGCCGGTGGACCCAACAGGGGCTGCGAATCCCGTACTCCGCGCCGGATCGGCCCAGTTGCCTGGCCCGGCTGGACCCGGAGCAGCCCGGGTCGTGGCGCCGGGACGGGGAACCGGGGCCGTTCATCGGGTTCGACGACGCGCCCCGTCCGCAGTGGCAGCCGGCCCACCTGGAGCTGCTGGTCGGCGGGGCCGGGCCGATCGAGTCGATCGTGTACGGCGGTCCGGACTGGCGCGCCGCGCAGCATGTGCTGCTGGCCCTGCACGGCGGTCCGGCGGCGGCCTGGCGGTTCGAGTTCGACCCTCTCCTACAGCAGCTCGCGGCGGCGGGCATCGCGGTGGTGGCGCCCAATCAACGCGGCAGCACCGGCTACGGCGCGCGCTTCGCCCGCGAGTTGCACGGCGCTTGGGGTGGCCCGGATCTCGCCGACGTGACCGCGATCGGCCGCACCATGAGCGCCGAGCGGGCCGCGTTCGGGCTCGCCCCGCCCGCCCTGTTCGGGGTCAGCTACGGCGCCTATCTCGCGCTGCTGGCCGCGTCGTTCGCGCCGAACGTGTGGTCGAGATGTCTGGCGGTGGCGCCGTTCCTGTCCGGGCCGAGGTTGATCGCCGAGGCGTCGTTGCCGATCCGCGCACTGATGACCCGGCTCGGTGGCGATACCGAGTACGCCGACGAGCAAGGGCCGCGCGACGTGGTCGCGGTGTGCGAACGGATCGCCGTACCGCTGCTGTTCGTGCACGGCGACCGGGACGACACCATCCCGGTCGGTCAGTCCCGGACCCTGCGGCACACCCTCCTCGGGCACGGCCGGGTCGAGGGCACCGATTTTCGCTACCTGGAGCTTCCCGGTCTGGGCCACGAGGTCCTGACCGGGGATGGGGCACCCGATCTCCACGCACGCCTGACCGGTTTCCTGCAAACCGGCCGGGTGTGACGACAGGGGGACCGCCCCGCACCACCCATCGCGGGCGACCGCTCGCGACGGCAGTACCGTCCCGAAGGAGATTCACCATGGAGCACATCGAGACCGACCTCGCGGCCCTGCAGCAGCTCCCCGAGACCGAGTCGGTCGAGCTGGGCGGTCACGGCGGCAACGGGTGCCAGTTCACCTGCCTGCTGGTCACCTGCCTGATCTTCACGATCAGCTAATTCCGGCGCCGCGCGTCCGGCCGGTCGGCCGGTGTGCGCGTCGACGGGCCGGTATCCGCCCCGGTGGGCCGCTGTTCGCGGCGGTGCATGGGTGGCCGACCCGGTAAGCACGAACCCGGGACCGGGAGTTCCTGCCGGAATCAGGAGCTCCCGGTCTCGGGCCGACCCTCAGCATGGCAATGGCAAACGGTTCCGGGCCGGCGGCACGCCGCCTGGACTTCCTTCTTCGTCGCGCTTCCTTCGTCCTCGTATCTGTGGTCCTCGTACGTCTTTCGTCGTCGTACGCCATTCGTCGTCGTACTTCCTTCTTCGTCGCAACGGCGCTGTTCGGGCGCCGCCCCGTTCAAAGGTCCGCGCATTCGAGGAGTCACGCTGTGGCCGATGTTCCGATAGCCAGGCCGGCCGCCCCGGCCCGGGAGGATCGCACCGGCACCGGCTTGCGTGCCGCATTGCGGACCGCGCCCGGGCCGACGGTCACACTGGCCCTGGCCGTCCCGGCCGGCTCGATCGCCGCGCTGATGCTGCCCGCGGCCGTGGCCGGCTCGGTGGACGCGGTGGTGCGCGGCGATTCCGCGGCGGGGCCGACCCTGCGGCTGGTGGCCGTGCTCGTGCTGGGGCTGCTCGCCGGTCTGTTGACCGAGGTGGCCGGCCCGGGGCTGGCCGCCGAGTCGACGGCACGGTTGCGCAGGCGACTGGCGGTACGGGTCACCGATCTGGGCACCGGGGCGCGGAATCCTTTTGCCGCCGGCGACGTCACCTCCCGGCTGGTCGGCGCGGCGCCGGACGCGGCCGGTCTGGTCCCCGCACTGCTGGGCACCCTCGGCGCGCTGGTCACCTCGATCGGCGGGATCGTCGCGTTGGCGCTGATCGATCCGTGGCTGGCGGTCGGCTTCCTCGGCGGCCTGCTGCCCGGGTTGCTGGTGGTGCGGCTGTTCATGAACCGCGCGACCGATCTCTTCACCCGCTATCAGGTGGTGCAGAGCGGGCTGGCCGCGCGCCTGGCCGACGCGCTGGCGGGGGCCCGGACCATCCGGGCCTGCGGTACGCACGATCGCGAGATCGCCCGGATCCTCACCCCGCTGCCTGAGTTGTCGGCGGCGGGCCACGGGCTGTGGCGAGCCCAACGCAACGCGGTCGCACAGGTGTTGCTGCTTGCGCCGATGGTCGAGTTGACCGTCCTGTCGACCGCGGGGTGGCTGCTCGCGGATGGCCGGATCCCGCCCGGTCAACTGGTCGCGGCGGCCGGGTACGCGGCGCTCGGGCTGGGTTTCCTGGAGCAGGTCGAGGCGCTGGTCGCAGTCGCCCACGCACGAGCCGGGCGGGCCCGGGCGGCACAGTTGCTCGCGGTCGAGCCCGCCGGGTACGGAACGGCGCGCACGCTGCCGCCGGGGCGCGGCGAGTTGACCTTCCGGCGGGTGTGCGTACGGGTGCCTGATCCCGGTGCGGATGCGCACCGGGTGGTGCTGGACGGGATCGAACTGACGGTGCCCGCGGGCACGTGCGTGGCCCTGGTCGGGGCCTCGGGTTCGGGCAAGTCGACGCTGGCCGCACTGGCGGGGCGGTTGCGCGAGCCGGACGAGGGCGAGGTGCTCCTGGATGGCCTGCCGGTGACCCGGTTGGCGCGCGGCGAGTTGCGGCGCGGGGTCGCCTACGCGTTTCCGCGGCCGGTCCTGGTGGGCGCCGACCTGGCGGGGGCGCTCGCGTACGGGCGGCCCGGGGCGAGTGCGCAGATGGTGACCAAGGCGGCCGAGATGGCGTTCGCGGACGACTTCGTGCGCCGATTGCCGGCCGGCTACGCGACCCGGATCGAGGGCCTCGCGTTGTCCGGCGGCGAGGTGCAACGGCTCGGCCTGGCCCGGGCGTTGGTACAGGATGCGCGGGTGCTGGTGCTGGACGACGCGACCAGCGGGCTGGACACGGTCACCGAGCACCGCATCCACGAGGCGTTCCGCACTGGCCTCGCGGGCCGCACTCGGTTGGTCGTCGCCCACCGCGCGGCCGCGGCGGCCGACGCGGACTCCGTGGTCTGGCTGGACGCCGGCCGCATCAAGGCGATCGGCACCCACGTGGACCTGTGGAACGACCCGGCCTACCGCACGGTGTTCACCACCAACGACCCGGCCGCGGGAGCGGGCACGGGCCGATGAGGGGCACGGGGACATGAGCGAACCGGTCGACGAGCGGCCGGCCGGCGGCGACGCACGGGACACCTCGACCACACGGCCGCTGCGCGGGGTGGCGGAAGGAGAGCCTGGGCGCGGCGGCGGTGGCGGTGGGGCGCGGGACGCCTTGGTCGAGTGGCGGACGGTGCACGCGACAGCGGGACGGCAGGCTGCGCGGAGCGCCGACGATGTGGCGCGGGACGCCTGGGCCGAGCGGCCGACGAGACACGCGGCAGCGGAAAAGGACGCCACACAGGCCGGCGAAGGCGTGACGGGAGACGCCCCGACCGAGCAGCCGGCGAGGCACGCGACAGCGGGAAGGGACGCTGAGCGCGATGCCGAAGGCGTGACATGCGAAGCCTCGACCGAGCCGCTGACAACGCACGCGAGGACGGAAAGGAACGCGGCGCACGGCGCCGAAGATGCGACACGGGACACCTCGACCGAGCAGCCGACGAGGCACGCGGCAGCGGGAAGGGACGCCGCGCGGGCGGTCTCGGGTGAGCGGCCGGGAGGCACGGCAGCGGAAGGCGGGGCCGCGCAGGCGGGGTTCTCGGCTGCGGCCGAGGGGCCGGGGTCGGGCGGGGTCGCGGGAGGCACCTCGGCCGACCGACCGGGGTGGGCTCCGGTGGAAGGCCGTACCGGCGAGTGGGCCTGGTGCTCGGCGGTATCCGTGCACGCGACGCACGCGCCGTTCCTGCGGGTCGGACAACCGCCGCCGACCACCGCCACCGACAGGACGCAGCCCGGCGACCCGGCCGGGATCGAAGGGGGAGGCCGGATGAGCGACGACGGACCACGGGACGCGTCCCGCGCGGACCGGGCACACGACGAGGGCGCGTCCGGCACGGGCCGCGAGCGGGATGGGACACACCCGGGCGCGGACGACGCTGCACCGGCCACGCCGCCCGTTCGGAAGGGACGGCGGTGGCGACCCCGGAGCGCGTGGGGACGGAGCGGCCGACGGCGAGGGGCGTCGGCGGGCAAGGTCTCGGACGTCGGCGACGACTCCCCGCACGGACCCGGGGACGGGGCGCCTGGCCGGGGTGGGTGGCGAGCTGTGGTGTGGCCGGGCCCGAACGCGGAGGCGGGTGGGGCCCCGCCGCACTGCCACGAAGACATCGGCGACGCGCTGGAGGCCCCCGGCGGGAGCGGTCGCCGGGTGGTGTGGGCCGGCTCGACCCCGGAGGCGGGCGGGGGTTCGTCGCACGTCGCCGAGGACGGGGGCGCAGCCGTCGCGGCCCCCGGCAAGGGCGGCCGGCGGCGGGCGGTCTGGGCAGGCTCGAACCCGGAGGCGGGCGGGGATTCGTCGTGCGACCGCACGCCCACCCGGCACCGGCGACAGCCTGCTGTCAGGCGCACAGGCAACCCCGCAACCGGCGCCACCGACGCACCCCGATCGTGGCGACGCCGGGCACCGGCAACGCCCCTCGTCGACGGCGACACGGCGGACCCCGGGCGCTCCCCCGCCGGCCCCTCGGCGGTGCTGCCGAGGCGGCGGCATAGTGCCGGGCCGTACGGGGGTGGGCTGCGGGCCGGACAGGCGCTGTTGGTCGAGCTGTTGCGTGCGCGGCGGGAGCCGTTGGTGCATGTGCTGGGGTGGTCCGTGGCGGAGGGGATTCCCGCGCTGTTGTCGGGTGCCTTGCTCGCCGCCGCGCTCGATCGCGGGTTCCTGGCCGGCCGGCCCGGCGTCGGATTCGTGCTGCTCGGCGTGCTCGCGCTGGCGATGCTGATCCGCGCCGCCGCCACGTACGCGATGTTCCCGCACCTCGCCGCCGTCGTGGAGCCGATCCGGGACACCCTGGTACGCCGGGTGGTGTCCGAGGCGGTGCTCGACGCGACGTCCGGGCGCCCGGGCGCGGGGCGGCACGCGGAGGCGGCGGTGGCCCGGCTGACCGAACAGGTCGAGAGTTGCCGCAACCTGACCGCTTCGCTGCTGCGCACGCTGCGCCAACTCGGCGTGACGATCGTGGCCGCGCTGCTCGGCCTCGCCCTCCTCGCACCGCTGCTGCTGCCGCTCGTGCTGATCCCACTGGGCCTCGCCGCGTGGTTGTTCGTGCGCCTGTTGCCTCCGCTGGCCCGGCGCCGGCGTGCGCTGGTCCTGGCCGACGAAGAGATCGCCGCCCGCACCGGCCGGATCGTGGCCGGGCTCCGGGACGTGGTCGCGTGCGGCGCGCAGGACCGCGTGGTGGCCGAACTCGGCGCCGCCGTGCACGCCCAGGCGCGCGCCGCCAAGCTGCTCGCCCGCGCTTCCTCGGTGCGTCTGCTCGTGGTCGCCCTCGGCGGCCAACTTCCGCTGCTGGCCGTGCTGATCGCCGCGCCCTGGCTGGTCCGGCGGGGCACCTTGAGTACCGGCGAGGTGGCGGGCGCCGCGCTGTACCTGGCCCAGCACCTGGAGCCCGCCGTGCGCGCCGCGACGGCGACCGTGGGCGGCTGGTTCCTGGAGTTGCTCGTGGTCGCCGGCCGCCTGGCCCAGACGGGTGCGGCGGCCCCCGCCGCACCCGTATCCGCCGCCCGCACCGCGCCCGACTTGAACGGCCCCGGCAACCCGTTCGACCCCGGAGACCCGTCCGACCCCGGCGACTCGTCCACCCCGACCGTCCCACCCGCCCTGAGCGCCCCGGACGCCCCGGACGCCCCAGCCGCCTCGGACACCCCCTCCGACCTGGTCCTGGACCGGGTCACCTTCGGCTACGGCCCGTTCGCAGAGCCGGTCGTCCGCGACCTGTCGATGACCATCACACCCGGTTCACACCTGGCCGTCGTGGGCCCGAGTGGCATCGGCAAGTCCACCCTCGCCGCGCTGCTGGCCGGCCTGCTGCCCCCGGACCAGGGCACCGTGTCGCTCGCGGACACCCCGCTCACCGGCCGGCCCGGGGTCGCCGTGGCCCGCGGCACCATCGCGGTGGTCCCACAGGAGGCGTACGTCTTCGCCGGTTCCGTGCACGAGAATCTGAGCTACCTCGACCCGGACGTCACCCGCGCCGCGTTGGACCGCGCGGTGCGCCTGGTCGGCGCGGCCGAACTGGTCGCCCGGCTCGGCGGCTACGACGCGCACATCGCCGACCCGGGCACGTTGTCCGCCGGAGAGTGCCAACTGATCGCGCTGGCCCGCACGTACCTGTCCCCCGCGCGCTTCGTGATCCTCGACGAGGCCACCTGCCACCTGGACCCGCCTACCGAGGCGCTGGCCGAGGCGGCGTTCGCCACGCGGGCCGGCGCGCTGGTGGTGATCGCGCACCGGATCGACTCGGCGCGCCGCGCGGACCGCATCCTGCTCATGGACGGCAACCGGCCGATCCTGGGCACCCACCACGAACTGCTCGCCGAATCCCCGCTGTACCGCGACCTGGTGGGCGCGTGGGAGCACCGCCCGAGGGACCCGGTCGGCTGGTTCGAGCGCAAGCCCGCCCGGATCGAGGAGGACGCACAGGACCGGGTCTGAACCACCCGATCGAGCGGGATCGGCACCTCGGCGGCCAGGCCGGTCAAGGGCGCACCGGGCGCGGGCCCGGCAAGCCGCGCCAGGCCGCCGAGAGGGCGGGACCGGGTCCGAACCGACCCGATCCCGCGGCCCCTCGGCTGGTCCGACTCACGCGCCGTCGAGCATCTCCGTGAAGCCGTACGGTCGATGCGGGCCGAAGAACAACTGCTCGACCACGCCCACCCCGACGCGTCCGGCGCCGGTCAGTTCGGTCACCCGGATCACCTGCTGCTGGTGCTGGCGGTCGAAGCGGAGCGGGTCCACCTTGTCCAATTCCCAGCTCTCGTAGCCGACTTCGAGCTCGCCCTGCCAGACCGCGTGACCCCACTCGGAGTGCAGGTAGCCCAGGCCCGCGAGCAACCCGCGGGTGCCGATCGGCTCGATCCGGTAGGCGAACTGCTCGCCCGCGCCGTCGAGCATGTGGAACTCGCCACCCTGGACCCGACGGGTGCCGGGAACCCAGGTGAGCGCGTGGTGATGCGGCGTCAACTTCTCGAACGCGGGCTCGTCCTGGGGCACCGGGACGGCCGCCGGGTCGGGCAGCGTGCCCAGCGGCGCCGCGGCCACCCGCTTGCCGTCCACGTGGTACATGTGCCCGTCCGCACGCTCGAACGAGGCCCACAGGCTGACCTCGTCCGCCCAGTGGATCGGCGTCCACAGCCACAACATCGGGTTGAACGGCTTGGGCGCGCCACCCTCGCGCTCCCCGACCGGCCGCACCCCCCACGAGCGGTCCCGGGTGCCAAGCGTGGTCGCCGGGTCGATCTCCAGGACCCGGCCGCCGGGCAGCGTCACCGTGCCCGACCACACGCCGAGTTGGGTCAGCCGGGTCGAATCCATGATCACGTGGTGCCCGTTGCGGGTGGTGGTGCGCTCCTCCTCGATCGCGGCGGCGCGCGCCGTGAAGGTCAGGTCGCAGCCCAGCCCGTGCTCGTTGGGCTCGACGTACACGCGCAGCACCTTGAGCGGCGTACGCACCTCGATGCCGACCGGACCGACGGTGAGATCGAAGCGGTCCAGCGGCGCCCGGCGGGACGCGTGCAGGCTGTGCTGCACACCGTCCACGCTGATGGTGAAGTGCGCGTCGGCGACGAACCGGTTCGGGTACAGGCCGTGCGAGAACGCGAAGTAGAACGCGCCGTCGCGGTCGTAGCCGTTGAACCAGTAGCGGTCGTACGCGTTGCGGTCCGAGGTGGCGGGCGTGGCCACCGGCTCGGGGGTCTGGTGGATCGGGAAGTCGTCGGCGGAGGTCAGCACGGGGAACCCCTTCTTGGTGCGGTACGGGGAGCGGCCCCTCGTACCTGCGGCCGGCGGGCCGCGGCCCGGTCACGACGCTCCGCAGGATGCCCCTGCGGGGCCGCGTCACGACACGTGTCAACGGTGCGGGCGAAAGGCGGGGCCGGAGGTGATTCCGCCACCCCGGCCCCGCGGATCCGGAATCAGCGCGGGTCGCGCTTGAGGAAGAGCAGGTCGTCGGCGGTGTAGCCGGCGCCCAGCTTCTTGTCCGCGTAGTGCGCCGAGAGCACCTGGTCCAACTCGTCCGGCGTGAAGGTGGCCTGCTTCGAGTCGAACTTGGCCTGGAGCGTCGGTCGTTCGATCACCGCGACGAAGCCGCCGTGCACCACGAAAGCCTGGCCGGTGACCTGCTCGGCGGCCGGGCTGGCCAAGTAGGCGACCAGCGGCGCGACGTGCTCGGGCGCCAGCGGGTCCATATCGCCCTCGGCGACGTTGTTCGCGCTCTCGCCGAACACATGCGTGGTCATGCTGGTGCGCGCCCGCGGGCAGATCACGTTGGCCCGCACCCCGTACTTGACCAGCGCGTTCGCGGTGGACATGGTCAGGCCCACGATCGCCGACTTGGCCGCGGCGTAGTTGGGCTGCCCGGCGGAACCGGCCAGCCATGCCTCGGACGCGGTGTTGATCACCCGCGCGTACACCGCACCGCCGGTCGCCTTGGACTTCTCCCGCCAGTACTTCGAGGCGTGGTGCGTGGTGTTGAAGTGGCCCTTGGCGTGCACCGCCAGGACCGAGTCCCACTCCTGCTCCGTCATCGAGAAGATCATCCGGTCGCGCAGGATGCCCGCGTTGTTGACCACGATGTCGATCGAGCCGAAGGTGTCGATCGCGAGCCGGATCAACTTGCCGGCCGCGTCGAAGTCGGAGACGTCGCCGCGGTGTGCGGCGGCCTTGCCACCGGCCGCGACGATCTCGGCGACGACGTCGTCGGCGGGGTTGGGGCTGCCTTCGGGGGCGAAGTCGTTGATCACGACGGCCGCGCCCTGCTTCGCGAGTTCGAGGGCTTCGGCGCGGCCGAGGCCGCGGCCGGCGCCGGTGACTACGGCGACCTTGCCATCCAGCGACGTGGTCATGCGGTAACTCCCGTGGGGTCGGTGGGTTTTGCTGCGGTCGCGTGTTGGTTGGCTCGGGCATTGTTGTGCCCACCCGCCCACCCTTACGTCGGGTGGGCGGGCTGCGGATTACGGCGCCGCTTTGCGTTGAGGACTCTGGTGATGCTTCGTCAGAGGGTGACGATGGTGCGGATCGACTCGCCGCTCTTCATCAGGTCGAACGCGTCGTTGATGTTGGCGAGGGTCAGGCGGTGGGTGATCATCGCCTCCAGGTCGAGCCGACCGGCGCGCCACAGCTTGGTGATGCGCTCGTACTCGGTGACGATGTCGCCGCCGCCGTAGATGCTGCCGATGATGCGCTTCTGGTCGAAGAACAGCTCGAACATGTTGAACGAGACGTTGTCGTCCATCGCGCCCGCGCCGACGATGATCACGTCGCCGCCGCGGCGGGTGAGGTCGTACGCGCTGCGTGCGGTGAACGACTTGCCGACCACCTCGAAGACGTAGTCGAAGCCCTGACCGGCGGTCAGGTCGCGCTTGGCGTCCGCAGCCTGGTCCGGGGTGATCGCGTGGGTGGCGCCGAACTTCTTGGCCCACACGTGCTTGGACTCGGCCGGGTCGATGGCCACGATCTCGGCGGCACCGGCCGCGCGCAGACCCTGGATCACCGCTATGCCCACGCCGCCGGCGCCGATCACCGCGCAGGACGCGCCCGGCTCGATCCGCGCACTGTTGAACACCGCGCCGACACCGGTGGTGACACCGCAGCCGATCAGCGCCGCGATCTCGTACGGCACGTCGTCGGCGACCTTGACCGCACACGGCGCGGCGACCACGACCTCCTCGGCGAAGGTGCCGGTGCCGGTGAAGCCGTACGACGGGGTGCCGCCGAAGGTGAAGTTCTGGATGCCGGCGTTCATGAACCCGGCCAGGCACAGGTTGGACTGGCCGCCGCGGCAGTAGTTGCAGACGCCACAGGGCGGCGCCCAGCAGATGATCACCCGGTCGCCGACCGCGACGGTGGTCACGCCGTCGCCGACCTCGACCACCTCTCCGGCGCCCTCGTGGCCGGGTACGAACGGCGCGGGCTGGGGCAGCACGCCGGTCATCGCGGACAGGTCCGAGTGGCACACGCCGGTCGCGTGCAGCTTGACCCGCACGCGTCCCGGGCCCATGCCCACGGCCTCGACGTCATCGCGGACGTCGAGCTTGTCCTGGCCGGTCTCGTGCAGAACCGCTGCGCGCATGGGGGCTCCCTCGTCTTTCCTCGAACCAATACTTGGCCCAGTCAAGGACTATAACTTGTTCTCGTTTTGACTCAAGACCAATGACACGGTCAAGGTATCCGCACCCGGGGGAAGGCGAAAGGCATCCGGCACCGGACAACGCAAGGTCACACACCCGAGCGGCAAGAGCACAGAGCACACGGGCGCGAACGGCGGCTGCGCGGCGGCCGGCGGGGGCACGGCCGGCGGGGCACTGCGGTCGGTCGTGTGGGTGGCGGCTCATGGGGCGTGCCGGGCGGGCGGCGGCGCGGCGGCATACGTGTGGCGACGACGGGGGTGCGGCGTGGACGCCGGGGCCGCGGGGTCGGTCGGGCCGACCCCGCGCTCCCTGGCGTGGCGCGCCGCTGCCGCGACAGGGGTGCGCCGTCAGGCGCTGTACTCCACCACCGTGTCCGAGAGCACGATCGCGTCGTCGCGCTCGACGGCGGAGGTGTTGATCAGCAACTTGCCGTCCTCTTCCCAGACCCGGATCCGCATGGTCTCGCCTGGGAAGAAGATGCCGGCGAACTTGGTGCGGTAGCGCTTGACCCGCGAGACGTCGCCGCCCAGCACGTTGTCGACGACCGCCTTCAGGGTCAGCCCGTACGAGCACAGGCCGTGCAGGATCGGGGTGTCGAAGCCGGCCGCCTTGGCGAAGTCCGGGTCGGCGTGCAGCGGGTTCCAGTCGCCGGACAGGCGGTACAGCAGCGCCTGGTCCGCGCTGGTCGGCACGTCGATGGTGTGGTCGGCAGCCCGCTCGGGCACGTCGATCTTGGTCACCGGACCGCGCTCGCCACCGAAGCCGCCCTCGCCGCGCACGAAGATCTCCGCGCGGGAGTCGTACAGCTTGGTCCCGTCCTCGAGTTCGGCCGACGACTCCAGTACGATCACGGCGGCCTTGCCCTTGTCGTACACGTCCGCCACCCGGCTGGTGGCCTTGACGCCCTTGGCCTTGGCCGGGAGCGGGTTGTGCACGACGATCTCCTGGCCACCGTGCAGTACCGCGCGCAGGTTGATGTCGATGCCGGGCAGCGCGGAGAGACTGCCGCCGACCTTGGTGCCGGCCACGGTCGCGAAGGTCGGCAGCACGTGCAGGTTCTTCTCGTACGTGTAGCGCAGTTCGTCCGCGCCGGTGGCCGGGGTCCCCGCGCCCAGGCCCAGGTGATAGAGGATCACGTCCTTGTTCGACCAGGCGATCTCACCCGTGCGGGGCTCGGCTCCGGTGGCCTTCGCGGCATCGATCGGCATGACGTCTCCTCTGCTGTGACTGCGACTCGGTACTACGACGGCGCCGCCTGCGACGGCGGCCCGTCAAAACTAGAACTCGTTCTTTTTACATGCAATGATCGGCCATTCGCCCGGCTGAAGCCAGGGCCACCCCACCCGGGAGCCTTCATGACCGCCGCCGCAGCCCCCGATCCCGCGGGCACCATCGAACCGATCGAGGCCCTCGATCCGCCGGTATCGGCCGAGGTGTTGCGCGAGTTGCGGCTGACCTGGACACCGCAACCGGAGCCGGACGGCGCCGGACGCGCGGCGCGGCACCGGTTGGCCGAGGCGACCCGCCGCCTGATCGAGGCGGTGAAGTCGGTCGATCCGAAGGATGCCGCGAGCACGCTGGAAAGCGTAGCTGACGATGTATCAGATTTGGCCGATCGCATCGCCCTACTGGCCCGTGTGGGCGACGGCACACCGACCTCGCGCGACCTCGCGCTGCATGAACGCGGCCCACTCATCGGCGCCGCGAACCCGCTCGCGCCGCCGATGCGGATCACCGGCGACGGCCCGCTGGTGCGGGCGCACGCGACATTCGGCGCGGCGTACGAGGGGCCGTACGGACGCGTGCACGGCGGATACGTCGCGGCGGCCTTCGACGAGGTGATGGGCTGCGCACAATCCGGCGCGGGGACGCTGGGGATGACCGGGTGGCTGACCGTGCGGATGCGCCGGGCGACACCGCTGTACACGCGCATCGACTACGAGGCGGGCGTCACGCGCGTGGAGGGGCGCAAGGCGTGGGTGACCGCCCGGTCGTACGCCGACGGGGTCCTGGTCGCGGACGCCGAGGCGCTGTTCATCCGCGTGGCGCGGGCCTGACACGGCGTCAGGGACGCACGATGGGTGCGTCCCTGACGTGGTGTCACTTCACCGGGTCGACCCGGCCGATCGGCGCGGTCGCAGGCGCGGTCGCGACCGAGGGCGCCTTGGTGACTACTTGAGCGCGATCCGGTCGAAGAGGATCAGGCCGTCCTCGAACAGCGACAGGCCCTCGATCTTGGTGTTCTTGCCCTGGACCGCCGCCGCGAAGGACTTCTCGTAGGAGAAGAACGGGACATCCTTGACGATCTCGGCCTGCACGCTCTGGTAGGCGGCCTTGCGCACTGCCGGGTCGTCGGTGTTACGGGCGTCGTCGAGCGCCTTGTCCACGGCGGGGTTGTTCCACTTGGTGCGGTTCTCCGAGCCCTTGGAGTGGGTGAAGTTGTACAGCACCGGCTCCGGCTCGTCGAAGGTGATCACGAACTCCGAGGCCTGGAAGTCGTTGTTGATCAACACCTTCTGGATGTAGGCCGCGCCCTCGAGGAACTCGGTCTTCATCGTGATGCTCTTCATGCCGCTGATCTGGGTGAGCCAGTATTCGGCCGTCATCCGCGCGCTCGCGCTGCTGTTGGTCGTGTAGGTGAAGTTCAGCGGCTTGCCCTCGGCGGCCAGTTCGTCGAGCAGCTTCTGCGCCTCGGCCCGGTTGTTGGTCGCGTACACCGCGTCCGGGTTGGCGAACGGCGACGCGGGCTGGAACAGGCTCTTGAGCGTCTGACCCGGCGAGCCCTGGATCGTCTGGTTGCGATCGTCCGGGTTCATGATCAACGCGAACGCGCGGCGGGCGCGCGGGTCGTTGAACGGGGGCTTGGACGTGTCGAACATGGTCATGAAGCCGCCGCTCTTGGGATCGAGCGTGACCGTCATGCCGTCCTTTTTGGCCTGTTCGGTCGACGGGAAGTGTGCCGTCGTCATCAGCTGGGCCTGACCCGAGGACAGCGCGGCCAGGCGTTGCTTCTGGTCCATCACCGGCTTGAAGATCAACTCCTTGAGCGCGGGCTTGCCCTGGCCCCAGTACGAGCCGTTGCGCTCGAGCGTGAGCTGCGAGTCGCGCATCCACGTCTTGAGCTTGAACGGACCCGCGCCGACCGGCTTTTGCGCGAACAGCTTGGGGTCGGCCCGGATCGCCGCGGGCGATCCGATGAAGGCGAGGTTGTGTGCGACGACCAGGTCGAAGTGGGCATTCGGCGCGGGCAGCGTGACCTTGACGGTCTGCGCGTCGACCGCGTCGAACTTCATCCCCTTGACGGCGGTGAACTGCACCGACCTGTTCGCCGGGTCGGCGTGCCGTTCCCAGTTGAACTTGACCGCCTCGGCGTCGAGCGCGGTGCCGTCGGAGAACTTGACGTTGGGCCTGAGCTTGATCGTCCAGACCGAGTTGCCCTCGGCGGCGGTCGCACTCTCGGCGATCTGCGGTTCCGCCTTGCCGGTCTTGGGGTTGATCCAGAAGAGCATGTCGAACACGGCCGCGGCCTGGTTGCCGCCGGTGAGGGAGGACACCGTGGTCATGATCGGGTCGATGCCCTTGGCCTCCTGCGTGATGAGCACCGTCATCGAGCCGGAGGCTCCGCTGCCGGAATCGTCTTCGCCACCGCACGCGGTGGCGCCGAGCGTCAGGCCGACGAGGCCCGCCAACACCCCGGAGCGGCGCAGCAGGCGGGTTTTGAAGGGTGTGGAGTTCACGGTTCGCACGGGACGCTCCTGCGTTCGGGAAGCACAAGGCACGCCGTCCCGGGAGCGGGGTGGCGTCGTTTCCTTGATCCAGACGTGGATGTACGGCCACGGTAAGGAGAAATCTGACGGTCCGTCAAATAACAATTCTGCACCGTCCGTGACGGTACCGCAGCCCCAATCCCCAAAATGTACCGACCGAGGTGACGCTCCGTCAGGTTTTCCCTGACGGAGCGGCCGAAGGCGCGATATCCGCCGACTCGGACACAGCCGGAGGCCACCGAAAGAGCCACATTGCGCGAGACCGGGGCTGATCGCGCGGCAAGCCGGATCATGCGGAGAAAGGACGAATCACGCAACGGGACCGATCACGGGGGCCCGCGATGGTCGAGGGCACGCGAGTGCGCGGAACGCACCCGGAGACCCGGAACGCACCCGGAGACCCGCCCGCGCACGGCGGCGAGTCTCCACCCCTGGCGGACCGTGGCGGTGTCTCCTGCAGCCGGTGGGCGAGCGGAGCCGTAGCCGGTGGGTCAAGGGCGGAGTGCCTTCAGGGTCAGCGTCACCAGGTTGTCGGCGTACTCCTGGGTGAGCGGGCCGGAGCGCAGCAGCCAGCGCTGGTACAGGGGTGCGTAGAGCAGTTCGAGGGCCAGGTCGAGGTCGACGTCGGCGGCGATCTGGCCGGCTCGCTGGGCGCTGCGAAGGCGTTCCTTCTTCGCCTCGTCGACGGGCGCGGCCATCTTCTCGTGGTAGAGCCGGGCGAGCTTGGGATCGTTGATGATCTCGGCGTTCAGCGCGCGGATCGGGCCCTCGAAGGCCGGGTCGGCGAACTCGGCGACCGTCTCGCGCATCAGATACCTCAGGTCCGTCTCGACGTCGCCCGTGTCGGGGAGCACGATGCCCTCCCCCGGGTCGCTCAGGGCGAGGAACGCCTCGAAGACGACCTCGCCCTTGGAATCCCACCACCGGTAGATGGTCTGTTTGCCCACGCCCGCGCGTGCCGCGATGGCCTCGATCGTGAGCTTCGCGAAGCCGAGCTCGGAGACCAACTCCCGGGCGGCGGCGAGGATCGCTCGACGGGACTGTTCGCTGCGCCGGGACGGGTTCGGCTTGGCGGCGGCCCGGCCGGCGTCGGCGTCGGGATCGGCGCCCGGGCGGGAGGCGGCGGCGCCGTTCGTGTTGTCGATGGTCATGGCCACATCCTAACCGATCCACGAGACGAACCGTCTCGTCTTGACATCCACACGGCAAGGATGCATCCTGAATTCCGAAGCGAGACGAACCGTCTCGTCTCACAGGATTCAGTCCGTCAAACTTCCGAGGAGTTGTCGCTCATGTTCCGCACCCCGGTCGCCGCCGCGCCGATCACCGACCGCACCACCACCGACGCGTTCTCCGTCCTCGACACGCGAACCACGATGGGGACCGGCCTGCGAATCGCCGCCGAGGCCGCGGCCGTGACCAGGCGTGTCGCCTCGCCCGCCGAGCCGCCCCGGCGACGCCACCGCCACGAGGCGCGGATCACCACCCCTCGGCCCGCGCGGACCGCCGCCGCACGGCGACCTCGTCCGGCCATCGACCGAGGTAGGCCCGATGCCGACCGCTTCCCGAACCGCCCCGCCGACACCTCTCGATCCCTTTGACGCAGCCGAAGAGCCCGTCGACACCGCCGAAGCAGAGGAGCCCACGCTCATGACCACCGCCCCTGTTGCCACGACTGTCGCCGCCACCGCGACCGAAGTGACCACTGTCACCAACCCCACCCACCGCGAGCCCCGTGTCTGGTTCATCACCGGTGCGTCCCGGGGCCTGGGGCGAGCCTTCACCGAAGCCGCGCTCGCGGCGGGTGATCGAGTCGTCGGCGCGGCGCGGGATGTCGGGCCGCTCGCCGACCTCGCCGCCGAGCACGACGGCCGCTTCGTCGCGCTGTCCCTCGACGTCACCGATCGCGAAGCGGTGTTCCACACCGTGGCACGCGCCGTCGCGGCATTCGGTCGGCTCGACGTCGTGGTCAACAACGCGGGCGTCAGTCTGATCGGGATGGTCGAGGAGGTGACCGAGGCGCAGGCCCGAGCGCACTTGGACGTCAACTTCTTCGGCGCGCTGTGGGTGAGCCAGGCCGTGGTGCCCCACCTGCGCAAGCAGGGTTCGGGACACATCCTCCAGATCGGTTCGATGGGCTCCGCCGTCGGCTTCGCGTCCACCGGTCTGTACAGCGCGGGCAAGGCCGCGCTCGACAACATGACGGGCGCCCTGGCCATGGAGGTGGCGGCATTCGGCGTGCGGGTGACCCTGGTCCAGCCCGGCGGCTACGAGACAGCGCTGTTCACCCACGGCCTGACGCTGACCACCGAGAACGGGGCGTACGCGCCGCTGCGCGCCGAACTGGCCGAGATGTGGGGCGAGTCGAAGGACGCCGACCCGGCCAAGGCGGCCGCCGTGCTGCTCCGACTCGTCGATCTTCCCGAACCACCCCGCCGCATCATCCTGGGCGGTGCGGCCTACGACATGATCGCCGAGTTGGACCGGGCCCGGCGCGAGGAGTACGAGCGTTGGGAGAGCATGAGCCGCGACGGCGACTGAGGGCACCGAGACACCGCGGCACCCGGCAGCGCGGAGGTGGATCCACTCATTCCGGATTGGCTCCTGACGGCAGGCCACTTCGCCAGTACCTTCGGCGGCATGGGTTCAGAACGACGCGGATTACTCCTGGGCACGGCTGCCTACGTCATGTGGGGTCTCTTCCCGCTCTACTGGCCCCACGTCAAGCCCGCCGGCGCCGTGGAGATCCTCGCGCACCGGATGACCTGGTCGCTGCTGTGCATGGTCGTCCTGCTCGCCGTGCTCCGGCAGTGGTCCTGGATCCGCGAGATCCTGCGCGCCCCGGCCAAGCTGGCCACGGTCACGTTGGCCGCCGTGATGATCTCGATCAACTGGGGCGCCTACATCTACGGCGTCAACCACGACCAGGTCGTGGAGACCTCGTTGGGCTACTTCATCACGCCGCTGGTGCTGATCGGCATCGGTGTCGTGGTGCTCGGCGAGCGGCTGCGGGCGATCCAGTGGACGGCCGTGGGGATGGGCGTCGCGGCGGTGGTCGTGCTGATCGTCGCCTACGGCCGAGTGCCCTGGATCGCACTGACCCTGGCCGCGTCGTTCGCGACCTACGGCTACATCAAGAAGCGGATGAACCTCCCCGCCACCCACTCGATGACGGCCGAGACGGCCGTGATGTTCCTGCCCGCGCTGGGCTACCTGACCTGGTTGGCCTGGACCGGCGAGGGCACGTTCGGGCACGAGGGCACGGCACAGGCGTTGATGTTGATGACGGCAGGGCTGATCACCGTCATCCCCATGCTGTGCTTCGCGGTCGCCGCGAACACGGTGCCGCTCAGCACGATCGGCATGCTGCAATACCTGGCCCCGATCATCCAGTTCGGGATCGGCGTCGCGGTCTACCACGAGCCGATGCCCGCGGCCCGGTGGGCGGGCTTCGCCCTGGTGTGGGCGGCGCTGGCCGTGCTGACCTACGACGCGATCCGCCAGTCCCGGCGCAATCGGGTCGCCGTCCTCCCCTCCACGCGGGGCTCCGAGGCCACCGTCACCAGCGCGCCCCGGGAGACTGCGGTCACCGCCGCGCCCGAACGAGAGGCCACCTCGTGAGCGTCGAACAATTGCGCCTGGCGGTCTATCGAGGCTTCGCCGACACCGGGCGGGCGCCGTCGGATCAGGAACTGGCCGCGATTCTGGGCGTCTCGGAGCTCACCGTGCGCTCGGGGTTGTGGACCCTGCACGAACAGCGGCACATCGTGCTGCGCGACGAGGCGATCGTGATGGCGCATCCGTTCAGCGCGGTCCCGCTGGGCTTCTCGGTGATGGGCTCGCGCGCGCTGTGGTGGGGCGGCTGCGCGTGGGACTCCTTCGCGATACCGCATCTGGTGGGCGAGGAAGTCCTGGTCGCGACCCGCTGCCCGGGCTGCGAGCGGGCCCTCGCCTGGAACGTGGGCACCGAACAACCGCCCAAGGGCGACGAGGTGGCGCACTTCCTGGTCCCGATCACCACACTGTGGGACGACGTGGTGCACGCGTGCGGCAACCAGCGGCTGTTCTGCGACGAGGCCTGCGTGGCCGGCTGGCTCGCCCGCACCGGCCAAAGGCGCGGCTACGTCCTCGACCTCACCACGCTGTGGCGCCTGGCCGAACACTGGTACGAGGGCCGCCTGCACCGAGGCTACGAACGCCGCGACCCGGCCACGGCGGCGGCCTACTTCGCCTCGGTGGGCCTCGAAGGCCGCTTCTGGGGTCGGTGAGAAGACGGGTGTCGGCAAGGCGCACGGCCGATCGCCGCCCGCCGTCGGACCCTCGGGAGGGGCCGGCAGCATGACCGCATGGACGTGTTGACCCACCTCGCCTCGTTCGCCCTGGTCGCCGGGCTGCTGACGATAATCCCCGGCCCGGATACCGCGATCGTGTTGCGGGCGTCGCTCGCGCGCGGGCCTCGACACGGGTTCGCCACCGCGTTCGGCATAGGCTCCGGGACTCTGGTCTGGGGTGCCGCCGCGGCGGCGGGTGTCTCGGCCGTGCTGACCACTTCCCGGGTCGCCTATACGGGCCTGCGCATCGTCGGCGCCTGTTACCTGCTGTGGCTCGCGTACGGACTGCTGCGCGCCGCGTGGGTGAACCGGTACACCGACGTCGAGGCCGCGTCGGTGGCCGGTGCGAAGGACGCTCCGGGGTTGTGGTCCGCGTGGGGACGCGGCGTGCTCACGTCGCTGACCAATCCCAAGGTCGGCGTCTTCTACATGGCGATGATCCCGCAGTTCGTGCCCTCCGGGGCACCGCATCTCGCCTTCGGAATACTGCTCGCGCTCGTCCACGACATCGAGGGCATGGTGTGGTTCACGGCGATCATCCTCGGCGCGAACAGCCTGCGCGCCAAGCTCCGCCGCCCCCGTTTTTGCCGCGCCCTCGACGCCTCGACCGGCACCGTCATCGCCGGCTTCGGCATCGCCCTCGCCGGCGCCGACGGCTGAGGGCCGACCGAAGGGCGGGCAGCGGCACCACGCCGGCTCCCGTCGCGCCGCAGCGTTCGGCCCGCGCGATCCGGGCGGACCTCGGCCACACCTGCGGTGTGGACGACTCCACCGCCGCCGTGCTCGTTCCACACGGCGACCCTCGGAGCACCCGAGGCGTCGCGGGCAGTCAATCGACAGGTCACCGATCGACAGGTCCCCGATCCAGGAGTGCCAGGACGTGTGCTCGGCCGCGGTCCGCGAAGGCCGTCTCCAGCGTTTTGCGGTCGGCCTCGCTGAACGGGCGGTACGGGCCCTCCTTGGTGTCGCGCCACCACAGTTCGTCGGCGCCGGTGTACCAGGCCTGGCGGACCAGGACCCTGGTCAGGATCTTGTTCGTGCTGGTCTGCGGGAGCGCCGCAGCGATCCGGACGTAGCGCGGGTGCCAGGCCCCGGACAGGTCCGACTGCGCCGCCAACCACTCGGCGAACTCGGCCGGTTCGAAGCGCGCGCCCTCGCGCAGGACGAGGGCCGCCATCGCCTGGTCGCCCGCCGCCTCGTCGGCCACGCCGTACACCGTGGCCACCGCGACGTCAGGATGCCGGGACAGGATCCGGGTGACCGGCGCCGCGCCGAAGTTCTCCCCCGCGACGCGCAGCCATTCGCCGCTGCGGCCGGCGAAGAAGACCAGGCCGTCCTCGGTGCGGTAGGCCAGGTCGCCGCTCCAGTACCAGCCCTCGCGCATGCGCTGCGCGGTCGCCGCCGGGTTGTTGTAGTAGCCCTCGAAGGACCCCGCGCCGCCGATGTTGACCAGTTCGCCGACAGCGTCCTCGAGGTTGGTCATCCGACCCTCGGCGTCGAAGGCCGCCGGCGGGCACTCCTCGCGCGTGTCCTGGTTCAGGATCCGTATCTCCCCGCTGGGCCGGCCCAGCGCGCCCGGCGGCATGTCCGTGACCGGCACGAAGGACAGGCCACCCTCGGTCGAGCCGAACCCGTCCCGCACCGTGCAGCCGAACCGCCGGGCGAATCGCTCGACGTCCTGCGGCCCGCCCTCGTTGCCGAACACCCGCGCGAGCGGGTTGTCCGCGTCGTCCGAACGCTCCGGCGTGGCCAGGATGTACGACAGCGGCTTGCCCACGTAGTTGGCGTAGGTGACCCCGAATCGCCGCACATCGGGCAGGAAGCCGGACGCGGAGAACCGTCGGCGCAGCACCAGTTCGGCCCCGGCGGCGACCGCGGGCGCCCAGCACGTGACGATCGCGTTGGAGTGGAACAGCGGCATCGCACAGTACGCGACGTCGGCGCCGGTGAGCCGTTCCATCGCCACTACGCTCGCCCCCTGCACGGCGATCTTGCCCTGCGAGCAGATCACCGCCTTGGGATGTCCGGTCGTCCCGGAGGTGAGGATCAGCATGAAGGTGTCGTCGGGGCTCGGCCGCTCCACCGGCGGCTCGGCTCCCGCGTACGGCTGGAGCGCCGCCGCCCAGGACGCGTCGTCCACGCACAGCAGCCGGTCCGCCGGGAAGTCCGGCGCGGCGGTGCGCAACTGCTCCAGGTGCGTCGCGTCGGTGATCACGAGCGAGCAGTCCGTGTGATCGATGTCGCGGGCCAGTTCGGCGCCGACCCGGGTCGGGTTGAGTCCGACGATCACCGCGCCGGACAGCGCCGCGGCGCCGAGGAGCAGCGGAAACTCCGGAACGTTCTCCAGCATCACCCCGACGTGCCACGGCCGGCCCTCGACCCGCAGTGCGCGCAGCAGGGCCGCCCGCCGCGCCGATTCGGCGACCACCTCGGCCCAGGACCAGGCCAGGTCCTCGTGGCGGAGGCCGGGCGCGGGATCCGCGGCCCGCTCACGCAGCAGTACGTCCAGGGTGGTGCTCCAACGTCGCGACACGGCACGGCTCCTGACGAACAGACACACCTACATGGCACGATCAAGCTTTCGCTTCGCAACCTAGCCCGGGTGCGCGCGGATCGGAAGACGGCCAAGATCGCAACCGGACCGTGAGTGGCCTCGCTTGCCCACACGTGACGCGTCGGACAGATTGAAGCCGTACGCATCGGGGGAGGCAGGCATGGACATGAGTATGGATTCGGGCATACCAGGCAGAATTCGCAGCGCGCTTTTTCTTGACTTTGACAATATTTACAGCGGGCTGCGCGAGACGGATCGGGCTTCGGCGGAGATTTTCGCCCGGAAGCCGTCCCAGTGGTTGGAGTGGTTGGAGAACGAGGCGATCGAGCGTGGCCTACGCCGATCGCTGCTCGTGCGCAACTGTTACCTCAACCCGGTCATGCACGACCGTTACCGGGCCTTCTTCACGCGGTCGGCCTTTCGCGTGATCGACTGCCCGCCGCTGACGGGCCGGGGCAAGAACAGCGCGGACATCCACATGGTGATGGACGTACTCGACACGCTCCAGCACTCGACCCGGTTCGACGAGGTCATCATCATGAGCGCGGACGCGGACTTCACGCCCGTGCTGCTGCGGCTGCGCAGCCACGACCGGCGCACCATGGTGATCGCCAGCGGTCCGGCCGCCCAGGCGTACGTCGCCGCGGGCGACGTGGTGATCAGCGACCAGGAGTTCATCGAACGGGCGCTGCGCGACGAGATCGACGTCGCACCGGCCGACGAGGGCGTACGCGAGCAGGTGATGGCGCACGTACGCACGCAGCTCGGCGGATCGGACGAGCCGATCGTGCTCGCGACGCTGGCCCACTCGGTGCTCCAGCAGGTCGGCCGGGAGCAGGTCACCCGCACCCGCTGGGGCGGCGCGGCCACCTTCTCGTCCCTGCTCGAACTGATGCTGGAGCAGGGCGCCGACGAGAAGCTGCTGATCAGCCGGGTCCCACCGGGTTACATCTACGACCGCACCCGACATCAGCCGCCCTCGGCCCGCCCCAACGGCCAGGGGCGGATGGACCACGTGCGCGAGCCGGTCCGCGACCTGATCGACCGGGTGGCCACGGTCACCGGGGCGCCCCGGCTCTCCCCGGAGGAGTACCACGTGCTCTTCGAGGAACTGCACGCCGAGGTCAGCGAGAACGGCTTCCAGGGCAACCAGACCTCGGGCGCGGTCCGCGACCGGTGCGCCGAGCGCATGCAGACCATCGCTCGCAAGGCGATCGCGTTCGTCACCACCGGTCTGGTCTACTCCGGCTACTGGTCCTCCACCACCCACCCGGTCGCCTCCGCCGACGACCTGGCCGGCGCCTTCCTACGCAACGTCGAAACCCTGTGCGCCAACGCCCGCCTATACCTCAACGACACGGAACGCACCCTGCTCGCCGAGTGGCTGCACAGCCCCACTCCGCGCCTCGCCCCCGACCTCACCCTCGTCCCGGACACCGACGGCACGTAACGAAACCGTGACGGGTGCGGCCCAAGCGTCGTACCCGTCACGAGGACGGCACCGCGGCCCGCGCCTCGGTGAAGCACGGCGACCTGACCTCGACCACGATCGCGTCGGACACCGGTCGGTCCGCCGTGCCGGTCCGCGAGTACAGCCGCAGTCCGTAGCGGGCCTTGGGATCGCTCGCGAGCAGGACCGCGGAATCCCCCGGCCGGCCCGCCCCGTCGAACGAGATCTCGAACCCGCCCCCACGCATACCGCCGCGCACCCTCTCGTACGCGTCCGGATGCAGCGGGCTCGCGAGCGGCACCTCGAAGACACTCTCGAGCCCTGATCCGCCCACGGCCCAACCCCGGCACTCCATCGGATCCGGCCAGGCATGCGCGGAGACCGCCACGAAGGGCCCGGCGCCGATCCACCCCGCGACCTCGGACGCGTATCCCGAGGCCATTCGCCGCACGTCCGCATCCGCGTGCACGGGCGCCGGCACAGTCGACCGCGGCGGCGTCTCGAACGCCCCGGTCAACCCACAGCCCGCCGTCGACAACGCCACGACCGCAGCCACAACCACCGCACGAACTCGGGCCGGGAACATGAGAATTCGCTTTCGTCGAGGGCTTGGGGAACACCTCCACCCTGGCCTCGACCCGAGCCCACCGCATGAGTGCGCGTACTCATCGTGCCCCGGGCGGCCCGAGCCGGGCCGCCCGGGGCACGTCGGCTAGAACTGGCCGCGGCGGTACAGGCCCACGACGGCGGCGCCGCCGAGGCCGATGTTGTGGGTCAGGCCGACCTTGGCGTCGGCGACCTGGCGGCCCTCGGCCAGCCCGCGCAGCTGCCAGCTGATCTCGGCGGCCTGGGCCAGGCCGGTGGCGCCCAGCGGGTGGCCCTTGGAGATCAGACCGCCGGACGGGTTGACCACCCAGCGACCGCCGTAGGTGGTGGCGCCCTCGGCGACCAGCTTGCCGCCCTCGCCCTCGCCGCACATGCCCAGTGCCTCGTAGGTGAGGATCTCGTTGATCGAGAAGCAGTCGTGCAGTTCGATCACGTCGACGTCCTCGATGCCCAGGCCGGACTGCTCGAAGACCTGCCGGCCGGCCGCGGCCGACATCGGCTTGCCGACCACGTCGATGCACGTCTTCGAGGCGAAGCTCTCCTCGGTGTCGGTGGTCATCGACTGCGCCACGATCTCGATCGCCTGGTCCTGCAGTCCGTGTTCGCGCACGAAGCGCTCGCTGACCACGAGCGCGGCGGCAGCGCCGTCCGAGGTGGGCGAGCACTGGAGCCGGGTCAGCGGCGCGTGGATCTCCTTGGCGCCGAGCACCTCTTCGAGCGAGTACTCGACCTGGAACTGCGCGTACGGGTTGTTCACGGAGTGCCGGTGGTTCTTGACACCCACGTGCGCGATCTGCTCGGCGGTGGTGCCATAGCGGGCCATGTGCTCGCGGGCCGCGTTGCCGAAGATCTGCGCGGTCGGCGGCGCGGTCATCGAGAACCCGTGCGCATCGCCCATGATCTTGTAGTGCGCGGCGACCGGCGACGTGGAGAAGTCGCCCTCGCCGCCCCCGCCCAGCGACCCGCGCTTCATCTTCTCGAAACCGATCGCGAGCACACAGTCGTTCAGCCCGCCCGCGACGAACTGGCGGGCCATCATCAGCGCGGACGAGCCGGTCGCGCAGTTGTTGTTGACGTTGTAGACCGGCACCCCGGTCAGGCCCAGCTCGTACACCGCGCGCTGGCCGGCGGTGGACGCCTGGAAGCAGTAGCCGACCGGTGCCTGCTCGACCAGGTCGTAGCCGACGCCCGCGTCCGCCAGGGCCTTGTCGCCGGCCTCCTTGACCATGTCCCAGTACTGCCAGTCGCGGCTCTCCGGCTTCTCGAACTTGGTCATGCCGACGCCGACGATGAACGCCTTTTGTGCCATGTCGCGAACTCCCACTGAACGGATCCGCTCGACGGACCCACGTAAAACGGATCCACCGACCGGATGAGGAAAGGAAACGGTCTACTTCTCGGTGGGCTGCGGGTCCCTCGGCAGCCCGAGGATGCGTTCGCCGACCACATTGAGCTGGACCTGCGTGGTGCCGCCGGCGATGGTCAGGCAGCGGCTCATCAGGAACCCGAACGCCGCCTTTTGCCCGGCGCCCTCGTCCACCGCGCCCAGCGGGCCGAGCAGTTCGAGGGACAGCTCGGACTCGCGCTGCTGATGCGGCGTGCCGACCAGCTTGCGCACCGAGGCGCCGGCGCCCGGCTCCAGACCGGACAACCGGGCCAGCGTGGTGCGCAGCTCGATCAGCGCGAGCGAGGACGCCTCGGCCACCAGCGCACCCAGCCGTTCGCGGAAGCCGCCGTCCACGAACTCGCCCGCCGGACCGTTCACCGCCTCGACCAGGTTCGCGATGCCGGCGCCGAACGAGCTGCCCGCGCCCATGTGCACGCGCTCGTTGCCGAGCGTGTTGCGGGCCACCTGCCAGCCCTCGTCGACCTTGCCGACCACCATGTCGTCCGGCACGAAGAGGTCTTCGAGGAAGATCTCGTTGAACATCGCCAGGCCGCTGATCTCCTTGAGCGGCCGGATGTCCAGACCCGCCGCGGCCATGTCCACGATGAAGTAGGTCAGGCCCTCGTGCTTGGGCTTGTCCGGCGAGGTGCGCGCGAGCAGGATGCCCCACTGCGACTCGCGGGCCCGCGAGGTCCACACCTTCTGGCCGTTGATCAGCCAGCCGCCCTCGGTCCTGGTCGCGCGGGTGCTGATCGCGGCCAGGTCCGAGCCCGCACCCGGCTCGGAGAACAGCTGACACCACTGGATCTCGCCGCGCAGCGTCGGCGGCGCGAACCGCTCCTGCTGGGTCGCGGTGCCGTACGCGATCAGCGAGGGGATCACCCAGTTGCCCATGGTGATGTCCGGCAGCCGCACACCCAGCGCCTTCATCTCCTGCTGGATCACCAACTGCTCGACCGGCCCGGCGCCGATGCCGTACGGCTTGGGCAGGTACGGCGCGGCATAGCCCAGCGGGGCCAGCCGGGCGCGCTGCTCGGCGCCGGACTCGCCGGCCACCTCGGTCAGGATCGCCCGCGCGGTGTCGCGCAGGTTCTCCGCCTCCGCGGGCAGGTCCAGGACCAGGTCGCGGCGCGCCCCGACGCTCGCCAGCTCGGTCACCCGCAGCCGCCAGAACGCGGCGGGACCGGCGTACTGCCGCAGGGTCAGGCCCCGGCGCAGATAGATGTGCGCGTCGTGCTCCCACGTGAAGCCGATCCCACCGAGGATCTGCACGCAGTCCTTGGTGGTGGTGAAGGCCGCCTCGATCGCGTACGTGGCCGCGATCGCCGCGGTCAGCGACCGGGTCGGCGCGTCCGAGCCCGCGTCGATCGCGCGCGCCGTGTCCCAGGTGACCGCGCGCGACTGCTCGACCCGCACCAGCATGTCCGCACACAGGTGCTTGATCGCCTGGAACTGACCGATCGGTCGGCCGAACTGCTCGCGCACCTTGGCGTATTCGGTGGCCGTGGTGAGCGCCCACGCGGCCACTCCGCACGCCTCGGCGGACAGCAGTACGGCCGCGAAGTCGCGGGCCAGGTCCTCGTCCACGCCGCCGAGCACGCGCCCGGCCGGGACCACGGTGTCCACCGTGACCTCGGCGCTGCGCCGGGTCGGGTCCACGCTCTTGAGCGCCCGGACCGCCACGTCCGCGGCGTCCACGACCACGTACGCCGACGTGCCGTCGGCCCGGCGCGCGGCCAGCACCAGCACGTCGGCGAGCGCGCCGCCCAGGATCGGCGTGGCCATCCCGCTCACCCGCAGGCCGCCCGCCTCCTCGGCCGCCACCACGGTGCCCGGGGTCGGCGCGACCGCACCGACCAGGGTGCCGTCCACCAGGCCCGGCAGCAGTTCCTTGGCCGCGTCGCCGCCGTCCGCCTGGATCAGGGCCGAGGCCAGCACGGTGGGCAGGAACGGACCGGGCAGCATGCCCTGGCCGGCCTGCTCCAGCGCCACCGCGGTCTCCACCAGGCCGTAGCCCGCGCCGCCGAACTCCTCCGCGACATGCATGCCGAGCAGACCCTGCTCGGCCAGTCCGGCCCAGTGGCCGGGCCGTTCCTCGGCCTCCGCCTCCAGCACCCGGCGCACCTCTTGGATGGGTGCAACACGTTGCACCCATCCACGTACCGATTCCGCCAGGGAGCGATGCTCCTCCGTGATGCCGATGGCCATATCGCGCCTTCCGTGACTCGGTCCAGTACTTGCGATAGTAGAACCCGTTTCAATTAATCGGGAGACCGAAGTCGGGTCGAGGGCTCCGATGTGGCCCCCGACACGGTGTCGCGAACCCGGCTGCGGCAGCATGGCGGCCCCGGGGTCGCACCGACCCGGTGCGCCGGACAGGGCCAGGCGCGGCCTCGATCAAGGAGAACCCCAGGATGAGCACCATCGACCCCGCCGTGCGGGCCGCGTTCGAGGCCGCCACCGGATTCATGCCCGCGAACGAGGGCGACGCGCTGTACGCGGCGGCGACCGAAGCCGCCAAGGTCGGCCCGCTGGTCGAACTGGGCACCTACTGCGGGCGCTCGACGATCCTGCTCGCCGCGGTCGCCCGCGACGCCGGCACCGTGGTGGTCACCCTCGACCACCACCGGGGCTCCGAGGAGCAGCAGCCCGGCTGGGAATACCACGACTCGACCCTGGTCGACCCCGAGGTGGGCGTGATGGACACGTTGCCGCGCTTTCGGCGCACGCTGTACCGAAGCGGCCTGGAGCCGTACGTGGTGGCGCTGGTCGGGCACAGCCGGGTGATCGCGCCGCTGTGGAACACCCCGGTGGGCCTGGTGTTCATCGACGGCGGGCACACCGACGAGCACGCGCAGGGCGACTACGAGGGCTGGGCACCGCACGTGGCGGACGGCGGACTTCTGCTGATCCACGACGTGTTCCCGGATCCGGCCGACGGCGGCCAGGCGCCGTACCGGGTCTACCTGCGCGCGCTGGCGTCCGGCGCCTTCGAGGAGCTACCCGGCGACGGATCGCTGCGGGTGCTGCGGCGGATCGCGCCCGGCATCTGAGCGGCGCGACGGCCGAGCGGTCGCGGCGCCGCGTCGGTCATGCGCCGCCACATCCGGTCAAGAGTGATTCGAGCCTGATTCGATTCCCTAAAGCAATCGGATCCGGTCCCGCGCGGGTCCCGTTTGCTGGGACAATGCCGATCCGGGGAAGGACGCGGGGGGATCTTGATGTCCGATCAACACCAGCACGACGACCGGCCCGGTGAACCTGAGGCGGACGGAGAACAGTTCGAGACCGTCTGGGACCGGGCGGCCAACGGCGGCGTGGGCGGCTGGGTGCGCCGCCGAGTCACCGCGGCGCCGACCGCGGTGAATCCGGACGTGCCGCCGCGCCCGCACCACCAGCCGACCGCACACCTTCGGGCCGCGGGCCCGCCGCGACCCGCCGGGC
>NZ_JBEXCV010000114.1:0-29303 GCF_040605455.1 Embleya sp. NPDC005575
CCGTGCCGTTCTTCGATGTCTGAAGACTGTCGTTCGCGCTCACTTCGAACAACGGCCGATCTCGGAACCGTGGTTAACCCCGGGGTTACCGATGCCGGGGGCGATCGCGGTTCGCGGTGGTGGCCGGGCCGACGCGCAGCGCCGTACGCGCCGAGCGGACCGCCGAGGCGAGAATGGCGCCGGCGCCGAACCGCGTGTCCAAGTCCACGATGGCGCGCTGTACACCCGGAGGGGACGGAACTCGGGGGTGGAGTTCGGAATCGCAGTTCGGCGGGGGAGCCCGGGGCGCACTTCGGGGCCGGAGCCCTGTGGGCGGCAGCGGTCGGCGGCGACATCTGCCGTCGGCGGAGAGTTATGGAGCAGCTGCTCTGTTATGGTCTCGGCATGCCTCGTCCTCGGGTTCACGATCTTGACCGGCTGCTGGATGTGGCCGAGCGGCTGGTGGCCGATGGTGGGCCGGAGCGGTTCACCGTGCGGGCGTTGGCGGTGGCCTCGGGGGTGTCCAACGGGGCGATCTATCACGCCTTCGGGTCGCTGCCGGTGTTGCTCGGGCAGGTGTGGTCGCGCGCCGCGGGCGATTTCCTGGACCTACAGGTGGAGCTCGTCGACGCGGTGCGGTCGGACGGGCCCGAAAGCGGTGTTCGAGCGGTGGTGGCTGCGGCGAGTGCGCCCGCGGTATTCGCGGATCGGCGACCCGAGGCGGCTCGGCTGCTCATGGGCGTGCGTCGCGAGCAACTGCTCGGTCCCGAGGTGCCACAGGAGTCGGCCGAGGCGCTGTTCGCTCTGGACAAGCGGGTGTTGGCGCTGCTCACCCGGCTGGCACGGGGATTGTGGGGCCGCGCCGACGGGCCGAACGTCGAAGTGGTGACGCTGTGTGTGGTCGACCTGCCGACGGCCGTGTTCCGCCGGGAACTGACCGGGCCGGTCGTCGACGGTCGGCCCCGGGTCGGCGCCGACAGCCGAGAACGTTTGGCGGCCGCGGTCCGCGCGGTCCTCGCCCTCCCGCCGCCGCCCGCGCATGCCGGGCGGACGGCGACTTCCGGAAAGGAATGACCATGCCCGAACTACGCCACGAGGACACCGTCTTCGTCCTGGACCTCGGCGACGACGAGAACCGGTTCGCGCCGGACTGGCTGAAGAGCGTGCACGCCCTGCTCGACACGGTCGTCGCGCACCCCGAGCCGGCCGTCCTGGTCACGACGGGACAGGGCAAGTTCTATTCCAACGGCCTCGACCTGGACTGGCTGGCCGAGCACGGCGAGCAAATGGTCCCCTACATCGCCGACGTCGAGGACCTGCTGGCCCGGATGCTCACGCTGCCCGTCCCGACCATCGCCGCAGTGAACGGCCACGCGTTCGGGGGTGGCGCGATGTTCGCGATCGCCCACGACTTCCGCATCATGCGGGCCGACCGCGGCTACTTCTGCTTCCCCGAGGTCGACATCCGGATCCCCTTCTCGCCCGGTATGGCCGCGCTCGTCCAGGCCAAGCTGACCCCGGCCTGCGCCGTCGCCTCGATGACCACCGGACAGCGCTTCGGCGGCATCCAGGCGCGGGAGATCGGGTTGGTCGACGACGTCGCCGACGAGGCGGGCCTGGTGGAAGCGGCCACGGCCCGGATACAGCCGCTGGCGGGCAAGGATCGCACCACCCTGGGCGCGATCAAGTCGACCATGTACGCGGCTGCGGCGACGGCGCTCACCACCCGCTGACGGGCCCGGGGCGGGCGGTGCGCGTGCGGGGTGCGGTGTCAGGCGCCGGGGAGCGAGGTGCTCTGACCTGGCGCCAGACGCCGGACGGGACGGGTGTCGGAGCCGGCGAGTTGGCCCAGGATGCGCTCGGCGAGGGCGAGGCCGGCGTCGTTGTACACGCCGTCGTGGATCAGGAACGCCTGTGACGGGGCGACCGCGCGGACGTAGTCGGCGGCGTCGCCGAGTTTGAGCCAGGGGGCGCCCGCCGGCACCAGCAGCGTGGGCACCCCTTCCTCGGGAAGGGTGAACGCGTCGCCGGGATGGAAGACGCGGCCGTCGATCAGGAAGCCGACGTTGTCGATGACGGCGATGTCGGGGTGGATCACCGCGTGCTTCTCGCCGTGTACGTGTACCGCCACGCCCTGCGCGCCGCCGATCTCGAACGTGTCGCCGTGTGTCACCGCGTGGATTCGGCCGGCCAGGTCGGGGAACTGCGCGGCGACGGCCGGATTGGTCCAGATCTCCAGGTCCGGATTGGCCGCGGCGGCGGCCCGGAGCGTGTCGGGGACCACGTGGTCGAAGTGCTCGTGGGTGATCAGGACGGCGTCGGCCCCGACCATCGCGTCCGGTTCGCTGAAGGCACCGGGGTCGATCACGATGGTGCCCCGATCCGTGGTCAGACGTACGCACGCGTGGCCGAGCTTGGTGAATTGCATGGCTGCTCTCCCGGATGGGTTCCGTTTCGTGAAGTCTGGTCGGTGCTGCGGTGCTGCGGTGCTGCGGTGCTGCGGTGCCTGTTGCCGCTGCCCGAATCGATCATGCCAAGGCATCGATACCGGGGCGGGGAGGGGCACGCGGTTGCGAGACAATCGATGCATGTACGACGACCAGCAAGAACCGACCGAGTCGATTCCGGTGGGGCGGGCGACGGATCTCGGTGCGGCGTTGCTGATGCCCGACATCGACCGGCCCCGCGCGTGGTTGCTCACGCTCAACGATTCGCCGCAGTCGTACGTGGATCTCGACCAGCCCGAGCATCTGGAATTCGAGTACACGCGGCGCCTCGGCCACGTTGTCGATCTCGTTGCCGAACCGGGTGCGCCGATTGCCGCGCTGCATCTGGGCGGCGGTGGACTGACGTTGCCCCGGTACATCGCGGCCACCCGGCCCGGCTCGACGCAGACCGTCGCCGAACTCGACGGCGAACTGGCCGCGTTGGTGCTCGAACATCTGCCGTTGCCGGCGGGCGAGAGCATGGACGTACGCACGGGCGACGCCCGTGCCGAGCTGACGGCGCGGCCCGACGACTCGGCCGATCTGGTGATCGCCGACGTTTTCGGGGGAGCGCAGGTGCCCGCTCACCTGACGTCGCGGGAGTTCGCCGCCGAGGCGGCTCGGGTGTTGCTGCCCGGCGGGGTGTACGCGGCCAATATCGCCGATGGGGGTGATCTCGAGTTCGCGCGGGCTCAAGTTGCCACTCTGCGGGCGGTGTTCCCGGAGGTGGCGTTGATGGCCGAGCCGGGCGTGTTGCGTGGCAGGCGCTTCGGCAACCTCGTCGTCGTGGCGTCTATGATCACGCTGCCGGTGTCCCAGTTGGCTCGGCGTACGGCCGGCGACGACACACCGGCCCGGGTGCTCTCCGGGATCGAGGCCCGGGTCTTCTCGCGGGACGTCGCGCCGGTGACGGACGAGACGGCCACGCCGTCCCCGGCTCCGCCCGGAGGCACGTTCCGTATCGGATGAGCGGCCGGAGCAGGCTCGTTGGGCTTGGCCGGATGGCGTACGACTTCGTTCAGGCCCAGAAGTCCTCCGCTGCCGCCATGTCCTCGACACACTCGTCGAGGTCGGTGATCTTCTCGCCGATGACGCGGAACACGATGCCGCCCACTTGGTCGAGCGTCTTGCCCGCCCGCTCGCCGGTGGCTCGATGTACCGACATCACGTGGCCGCGACCGTCGACGAAGAGGTGTTGCAACTCGACCCGGAAGGTGCCGTTCGTCTCGGTGGCGAGTTGTACGTAGTAGCCGAGGACCGCCTCCACGCCCTTGAAGTCGCCCGACAGCTCGTGGTCGCCGGGGACGTGGTGCGCGCAGTCCGTCGTCATCATCGCCCGCAGGGCGTCCAGGTCGCCGCGCGAGAACGCCTCGTACCCCTGACGAATCAAAGCGGCGTGTGCATGTTCAGCCATGGCATTTCGCCACCTTCCGCAACAAACATGGAGGAATGGCCGACCATTCCACCCTGTCACTCCACGCGTCGCCGGTCCACTCCCTTGTGGTTCCACTTCCGTCCCGGATCCACAAGGTCGGCGATCCACCCGGTCGCTGCGTTCGCCGATCTGCTCGATGGGGAGGTCGGTGGTCTCCAGGAGCGATCGGACCCTGGGCCGGGCGCTGGGTGAGCAGCCAGTGGAGCGGAGTGGTTCCGGTGGCGGCCTGAAGGCGGCGGAAGAAGGTACGCGGACTCATCCGTGCGCGGCCGGGTGAGGACCTCGACGGTGAGCGGACGGTCGAGGTGGGCGCCGGCCCAGTGCGGGACCGTGGCCAGGCCCTCGTCGTCGGCGGCGGGGACGGACAGGTCCGGCGGGTGCGGGCGATGCCCCGGCCGACGTCCTGCTGTGGCGTACGGGCCGGGGCGACCTGCCGGGCCGGCCGCGGATCCCGGCCGGCGCGTGGCAGTGGGACGGCCGGGTGCGCTGAGGCGCATCCCGCCCGCGCGTCCGAAGCGCTCGGGCTGAGATCCCCGGCGGCGTCCGAAGCGCTCGGGCTCAGACCTCCGCCGGCGTCTCGTTGTATACGCCCGCGTAGTCCTGGCCCGACAACTTCTGGATCGCTTCCAGGATCTCGTCGGTGATCTCGCGCCGGGCCCGGGCCACGTCCTTGCGCCCGTAGTGGTGCGAAAAGTCGAGCGGTTCGCCGAAGCGGATGAGGGCGCGCGGCGACAACTTCGGGATGTTCGAGCCGATCGGCTGGACCTGGTCCGTGCCGATGATCCCGACCGGCACCACCGGGCAGCGCGCGGCCAGCGCGAGCCACGCGACGCCGGTCCTGCCGCGGTAGAGCCGGCCGTCGCGAGAGCGGGTGCCCTCGGGGTAGATCCCGAACGCGTCGCCGCGTTCGAGCACCGAGAGCGCGGTTTCCAGGGCGGCCTTCGCCGCGCTGTGCGTGCCTCGGGGCACCGGGACGGCGCCGATTCCGGAGAAGAACGCCTTGCTGACCCGGCCCTTGAGCCCGGGGCCGTCGAAATATTCGGCCTTCGCGAGGAAGGACACCTTGCGCGGCATGACCACGGGGATCGCGACGCTGTCAACGAACGACAGGTGGTTGCTGGCGATGATGACCGGGCCGGTCATCGGTACGTTCTCGCGGCCCTCGGTGTGCGGGCGATAGATCGCCTTCGCGGTGGGCGCCACGACGCCATGCATGAACTTGTCGATCAGCACGGATCCCCCGTGGGAGTGGGTGAGGTCTGGAAACACGCGCCACCTTATCGAGTCTGCGGCACCCCCTACGACGCATGTACCCACCTGCACTGTTTACGTAGTGTCAAATGTTGGTCACGGCTTCGATCTTGGTGAGCGATACCGCTCCACCCAACCGCGCTCACACCCGCCGGGCCAGCGATTCCAGCACCAGGTCGAGCACATCCTCGAAGGGACTGCCCGCCATCTCCTCGGCCAGGTGCCGGCGGACGGTGCCGATCGCCGGATAGTCCGTCTTGGGCAGCGTGTTGTATGTCTCCTCCCAGGACCGGTCGTCGGCCGATCGCACCTCGGGTGCGAGCGCCGCATAGGAAGCCTCCAGGGCCGCGTGCGCGAGGACGGTGTCGATGAACGCGCGGTAGTAGCGGACCGCGTCGGCGGGGGAGAAGCCCGCCGAGAGCAGCAGGGCGACCCCCATCTCCACGGCCCGGAACTCGTTGTGCCGCCGGGTCACCCGGGCCGCCGCGATCGCGGCCACGCGCGGGTGGCGCAGATAGCCGTCGCGCACCCGCAGGCCCAGCTCGCGCAGCGACGCCACCCAGTCGGGACCCGGCCGGTAGCCCACCAGCGTCTCGCCGATCAGGAAGTCGGCGATCGCGAGCAGCAGGTCGTCGGTGCTGCGGAAATACCGATAGATGGCGGTGGGGTCACACCCGAGCGCGGCGCCGAGCTTGCGCACGGTCAGCGCCTCCGCGCCTTGGTGCCCGATCAGGCGTACCGCACAATCGACAATGACATCCTCGGACAAGACCGTCCCCGACTTGGTCGGTCGGCGTCGGCGGCGTTCACCCACCACCCGGTTCACCCGGTCCACTCGATCCCCCCGGTCCATTCGGTCCGCTTGATCCCCCCGGTCCACATGCTCCATGCGTTCCACCTGTTTCTCCGCAGCCGGTTCGGCGTGCGCCGTGCCCGGTGCCCGGCGTCTCGGTGCGAATGCCACCATCCTGCGCGTCACCGTCTTCGCGCAGAATCTTATGTCAACACCATTGACGTAATTCTGACGCAGGCTGTTTCATCGGCGTCCACCCCCTGTCAGCTTTAGCCTCCCTTGGAGCGCCGATGTCCACGAACCTGCCCCGGGACGATCAACCGCCCGCGCTGCGCAAGTCGCTCGGTGTCGTCGACGGCATCGCGGTCGCCGCGTCCAGTACGGCGGCCACCACCAGCATCGGCGTCGGCATGGGCAGCCTGGCCGCCACCGTCGGGTTGGCCACGCCGGCCATCATCCTGATCGCCTTCCTGCCCATGCTCGGCATCGCCGGAGCGTACGCCCGGCTCAACCGGGTCGAGCCGAACTGCGGCAGCGGCTACGTCTGGGTCGGCAAGTCGATCGGCCCGTATTCCGGATTCCTCACCGGCTGGGTCGCGCTCGCCGGATCGATCATCTTCCTCGCGTACACCAGTGCGATCACCGGCTCGGTGTTGCTCCAGTTCGCCAACAAGGCCGGCTTGCACGAGTTCGCCGGGCTGACCCTGGACCCGAACTCGACCAAGCTCAGTACCGTCCTGGGCCTGGCCGTCCTGGTCGTGGTCACCGTGCTCGCGATCACCGGCGTGCACCAGGCGACCCGGTTGCAGACCTACCTGCTCGTCTTCGAGTACTCGGTGCTGCTGATCTTCTGCGTCTGGGCGATCGCCTCCGGTGAGCAGCCGTTCTCGTTCTCCTGGTTCAACCCGTTCGAGATCGACTCGGCCGCGGACTTCGCCCAGGGCCTGGTGCTCGCGGTGTTCTTCTTCTGGGGCTGGGACGCGGCGTTCAGCGTCACCGAGGAGACCAAGAACCCCGAGGACTCGGCTCGCGGCGGCTTGATCGCGCTGTTCGTGATGCTCGGCATGTTCCTGCTCGGCGCGATCGCCTTCCAGCGCGTGATGACCGTCCCGGAACTGGCCGAGAACGGGCCGCAGGGCCTGACCTTCCTGGGCGCGCACCTCGCCGCCGACCCGTGGGCGAGCCTGCCGCTGCTCGCGCTGATCTTCTCCGCGGTCGCCTCCCTGCAGTCCGGCGTCATCCCCACCGCGCGCGGCATGCTGGCGATGGGCCGCGACCAGACGCTCGGCAAGGTGTGGACCCGGATCCACCCGACCTTCGGATCGCCCGCGATCGGCACGGTGCTGATCATGGCGATCGCCGCCGGCACCGCTGTCCTGGCGATCGGCATTCCCAAGCTCAACGACATGATCCTGGCCGCGGTCAACTCGATCGGCCTGATCGTGGCGTTCTACTACGGCCTGACCGCCATCGCCTGCGCGGTCCGCTTCTGGCCGACGCTGCGCACCGATCGGCGTGAGGGCGTGCGGGCCGTGGTCATCCCCGGACTGAGCGGACTGGCGCTGCTGGGCGTCGGGGCCTACCTCTCGTACGACTACCTGACCATGAGCGACAGCTTCGAGCTCAGCCCCGACAACGGCTGGTTCATGTTCTCCGTGCCGGTGGTGGTGATCCTCAGCGGCCTGGGCTTCGCCGCGTACGCCAAGTACGTGCGCAAGTCGGCCTACTTCGAGACCGGCCGGGGCACCGACGGCGACTCGATCGAGCTGCCGATGGACCGGTACAACGACGCCGCCGATTTCGAAGCATTCAAGTCCAAGGAAAACGCATGAGCACGACCGAGCAGACCGCTTCCGCCGCCGCCTCGGTTGCCTCCGCCGGCTCCGTTGCCTCCGCTTCCGCGATTGCCGACATCGTCTTCACCGGCGGCGCGGTGTACACCGTCGACGCGGCGCGCAGCCGGGCGAGCTCGGTGGCCGTGCGCGGTGGGCGGATCATCGCGGTCGGGCACGACGAGGTGCGCGACCTGATCGGCGATCGCACCGAGGTCGTCGATCTCGCGGGCAAGCTGCTGATCCCGGGCTTCCAGGACGCGCACGTGCACCCGGTGGGTGGCGGCGTGGAAATGGGCCAGTGCGACATGTCCGAATACGAGACGCTCGCCGAATACCGGCAGGTGGTGCGGGCCTACGCGGACGCCAACCCGGACCTCGAGTGGATCACCGGCGGCGGCTGGTCGATGGAGGCGTTCCCGGGCGGCCTGCCGCACCGGTCGATGCTCGACGACCTGGTCCCGGACCGGCCGGTGTTCCTGCCCAACCGGGACCATCACGGCGCCTGGGCCAACAGCCTGGCGCTGCGGCTGGGCGGCATCACCCGGGACACCCCGGACCCGGCCGACGGCCGGATCGAGCGCGACTCGGACGGTGAGCCGACCGGCGTGCTCCAGGAGGGCGCGGCCGACCTGATCGGCCGGCTGCTGCCGCCACTCACCGCCGAGGACCAGGTGGCCGGCCTGCTCCGGGCGCAGGAACTGCTGCACTCGCTGGGCATCACCGCGTGGCAGGACGCGCTGCTCGGCGCGCACGCGAACATCAGTGACGCGAGCACCGCGTACCTGACGGCGGTGGACCGCGGGCTGCTGACCGCGCGCGTGGTCGGCTCGCTGTGGTGGCAGCGCGACCGGGGGATCGAGCAGATCGACGAACTGCGCGCGCGGCGCGCCGCGGGCACGCGCGGACGGTTGTCCTGCACGACCGTCAAGATCATGCAGGACGGCGTCGCGGAGAACTTCACCGCCGCGATGCTCAGCCCCTATCTGACGTCGTGCGGGTGCGCCTCCGACAACAGCGGGATCAGCTTCATCGAGCCGGAGGCGCTGCGGCGATACGTCACGGCTCTGGACGCGCACGACTTCCAGGTGCACTTCCACGCGCTGGGCGACCGCGCGGTCCGGGAGGCGCTGGACGCGGTGGCCGCGATGCGTGCGGCGAACGGGTGGAAGGACACCCGGCCGCACCTGGCCCACCTCCAGGTGGTGCACCCGGCTGACATCAACCGGTTCCGCGAACTCGGCGCGAGTGCGAACATGCAGCCGCTGTGGGCCGCGCACGAGCCGCAGATGGACACGTTGACCATCCCCTTCCTGGGCGCGGAGCGGGCCGCGTGGCAGTACCCGTTCGGCGCGCTGGCGCGCAGCGGTGCGACGTTGGTCGCGGGCAGCGACTGGCCGGTGTCCAGCCCGGACCCGATCCAGGGCATCCACGTGGCGGTGAACCGGCGGATCCACGGCTCGGACGCGCCGGTCTTCTTCCCGGAACAGCGGCTCGACCTGCACACCGCGCTGGCGGCGTACACGGCGGGCAGTGCGTACGCGAACCACCTGGACGACACCGGCAGCATCGTGGTGGGCAAGCACGCGGACCTCGTGGTGCTCGACCGCGACCCGTTCGCGGCGCCGGAGAGCGAGATCGGCGCGACGCGGGTGCTGGAGACGTTCGTGGGTGGGGAGCGGGTGTTCGCGAGGTAGGGCTCGGGGTGCGGTCGGGGCCGGGCGTGGTCGGGACGGATCGTCGAGCGTGGTCGGGGCGGATCGGCGGGTGTGATCAGGATTGATCGTCGGCTTGCCGAGTGGCATCGCGGACGAGTTCGGCGATCCGTTCCCGGTGCGGTGGTTCGGCGGTGAAGGTGACGAGTTTCTGGTCCGGCCGGTCGGCGACCTGAAGCACCACGCGGGTGAGGTCGAGGCGCCCCAATCGTGGGTGGCGAAGACGCTTTCGGCCGGAGGACAGCGCGCTCACGTCGTGTCGGGGCCACCACGCGTCCGCCTCCGGCCCGGCGGCGCGCAGCCGGCGGATCAGGTCGGCGAAGGCCGGGTCGCCCGGGTGGCGGTCGGCGGCGGCGCGGAATCGGGCCAGCGCGCCGACGGCCTCGGCCTCCCAGTCGACGAGCCGGGTGCGCGCCTCGGGGGCGACCAGGGTCCACCAGACGATGTTGCGTTCCTCGGGCGGCAACAGCGGCCAGTCGGTCCACAGTGCCCGGGCCGCGTGGTTGGCGGCGAGGACGTCGAAGCGACGGCCGGTGACGTAGGTCGGGTCCGGGTCGAGGCGGTCGACCAGCGCCGCGACGCCGGAGGACAACACCTCGGCGGCCTCGCCGGCGGGCGCGGGGGCCGGTTCGCCCTGCGCGAGGTGGATCAGATGGGCGTGTTCGGCCGGTTCGAGTCGCAGCGCGGCACCGAGCGCGTCCAGGACCTGACGGGACGGGTGCACGTCGCGGCCCTGCTCCAGGAACGTGTAGTACGTGGTCGAGATCGTGGCGAGGCCGGCGACCTCCTCGCGGCGCAGCCCGCGGGTGCGGCGCCGGGTGCCCGGCGGGAGACCGACGTCGGCGGGTTGGAGCCGCGCCCGGCGGGAGCGCAGGAAGTCGGCCAGCGCGCGGGCGGGACGATCGGGAGTCGGCGGATCGGGGACCGCGGGATCCGGAGTGGTGGGCATCCTGGCAGGTTCCTTGGTTGGTTCTCGAAGCCGGTCGCACCCGCTTGGTCCTGGTACTGCTGTTACCAGTAAAAGCGGTCTCTGGATACCAGTGTGGAGCAAGCCTAGGGTCGTCGACATGATCACCATCAAGACGCGAACGCTGGGCGGCAGGGGCTTACCGTCTCGGCGCTGGGACGTCGAGCCGGCTCAGCTCGCGTTGGCCTGGCTGTTGGCCCAAGGCGAGGACGTGGTGCCGATCCCCGGCACGCGCAGCGCGACGCGCTTGGCCGAGAACATCGAGGCGGCGGCCATCGAGCTCACCCCCGCGGACCTCGCCCGACTCGAAGCGGCGGCCCCGAGGTCGGCCTGGGCCGGCAACCGGGCGGCGTTCGGCGCCGGGATGGTCGCGAGGACGAAGGCGTGAGGACGAAGGCGTGAGAGTGGCGACTGTCGACGAGTGGATCGAGATCGATGTGCCGGGCGCGGCGGTGCCGATGTCGGGATATCTGGCTCGTCCCGACGGGCCCGGTCCGCATCCGAACGTGCTCGTGGGCTTCGAGATGTTCGGCATCACCGGCTATGTACGAGGCGTCGCCGACGTGCTTGCCGGGCTCGGATACCGGGCCCTGGTACCGGACTTCTACCACCGGGCGGGCCGCCGGATCGAGCTGCCCGCCGACCCCGACGGCCGGGCGCGCGGGCTCGACCTCGTGGGCGGATTGACCCGGGACGGCGTGCGGGCCGATGTCACGGCGGCCGTAGCGGAGTTGGGCCGGCGGTTCGGCGACGATGCGCCCACCGCGATGGTGGGGTTGAGCGCGGGTGGGCACATCGCCTATTACGCGGCGACGCAGGTGCCGTTGGCGGCCTTGGTCGCGTTCTATCCGGGGTGGCTGACGAGCGCGGAGATCGGTTTGGGGCGGCCGGAGCCGACGGTGACGCTGACTGCGTCGATCGCCCGGTACGACACGCCCGTGCTGGTGCTGATCGGTGCGGACGACCACCTCTACCCGGCCGACGAGCGGGAGTCGATCGCGCGCCGGTTGGCCGAGTCCGGGGTGCGACACGAGTTCGTGGTGTACCCGGACACGCCGCACGGCTTCGCCTGCCAGGAGCGCGATACGTACCGTCCGGCGGCGGCGGAGGACGCCTGGGCGCGGGCCACGGCGTTGCTGGCACAGGCGCTGAAGGGGTAGCGGGCGGCGGCCGGGTGTGGGCCTGGCGCGGGTGCGTTGCCGTCGGTCAGTCGGCGGCGGTGTGTGCCCGGGCCACCGTGAGGCTGTCCTCGTATACGTGGTAGCGGCTGATCAGGCCCGCCTCGACGGTGACGTGCACCGCGCATCGCGCCCGGTAGGCGGTGCCGGTGGACGCGGCCGTACGTCGGATCTCGGTCGACAGGACCGCCTCGGGCCCGTCGACCAGGATCCGCAGGTCCGGTGCGGCGACCGGGTGGCCGGCCTCCTGCGGGTGGTCGTCGGTGTGCGCGGCGGCGAGTTCGCGAAAGCGCGCCAACGTCCGCGCGCGTCGAACGCGGCCGGATCCACGGCGTCGACGGGTGGCCCTCGGCCGGCCAGTCGAGCAGCCAGTCCACATTGTCGGCGAACAGTTCGGCGATCCGATCCGGATCGCCCGACCCGACGCGGCGCACGAACTCCGCGACGACGGCATTACCCGGCATCCCGCGTCGGCGACCGTGCGGATGTCGCCGATCGCGATGAAGCGGCTGATGGACGGGATGGAGCCGGTCGTTGTACACGCGGCTCGTACGAGCGCGACCCGCCCCGACGCCGACGGCCGGGTCGAGGTTGTCATCCCGATCGAGTCGGTCGACTCGGCGATCACGACCCTCCTGCCGTTCGGCGGCGAGGCGGAGGTGCTCGGGCCACCGGAAGTGCGGGCGGGGATGCGGGCGGCGGTGGCGGCGTTGACGCGGGTGTACGGGTGGCGTGATAGGGAGGCCGGCGTGGAGGGGTGGTGATTGGGTCGATTGCGAAGATCCGTCGAAGGGATGACCGCGGACCAGCCGCCTACCCATCGGACGCGGGACTTCCGGATATTGCATTCTTTGCCGTAGCTATACGAATCTCGGCGGCGGGACGCCGGTTCGGCGTGCAGAATCAAGCCTTTGCCTGTGGATCATGAAGGGCGGTGGACCCGATGGGGCCGTCGCTTTTTCGTGCCCCGGCATGACCAATTCGTACACAACCGACTCGTTGGTGAGGCGGGTTGTCGTTCGGAGCACAACCCGGAGTCGCGGACGACGAAGCCGGATCATAGGGTCGCGTGCATCGTGATCCGCGACTCGCCGGGCGGCACGGCCGCCGGCGGGGCGGGTGGCGGGAGGCTTGGTGGCAAGGCTGCGAGGTTGTAGAACTGTGCGGTTGTAGAGAGCTGCGAGGTGTCAAGGCACGGGGAGGCGAGGTCACCGGGAAGCCCGGGGGTGATGCTTGCCGGAACTTGCCGGGTTTCCGCTGAGGATGAGTCGCCGGGGCCGGGGTGTTCGGGCTTTCGGGGCCTGTTCAGGAGCACTCGGGCCCGTTCCGCCCGGACGCCGGCCGACTCGGCGGCTGCGTGATCGAGTGGATCGAGAGGCCACCGGATCGCATGGTTGGACGCCCGAGTGATCAAATGTCCGAGTGACTCTGCGGGGCGCACGTCCGATCCGCCCGCGTCCCGCAGTTGGCCCGATGGCTGGGCCGGGCCAGGGCCCGTCCTTCCCGATCCCGCCGCGTCGCGCCCGGCGGGATCGGGGGACGGGCTCCGGTGCGTACGGCGTCATCGGACCGGCGTCGGATGCGACGCGCCTCGGCCGAGATCGCGTGACCAGGCCACCTCGCGGTCGAGTTGGCCACTCGCGCGGAACAGGGTCACCTGGTGAGTGTCGGCCAGGAACGACGCGAGGCGGGTACGATCGGCCGGCTCGAAGCCCAACCGCTGCCAGAACGGACCTGATCGGCGGCTGAACAACCACGCCCGTCGGGCACCGGCCGCAGCAGCGTGGTCGAGCGCGAAGTGGGCCAACTCCAGCCCCAGACCGCGCCCCCGGGCCTCCCGATCCACCGCGACGCTACGTATCAGCGCGTGATCACCGGTGGCGGACAACTCGTACCCGGTGCTGCCGCACACCCTCCCGCCGCCATCCCGAAGCAGCCACAACCGCACGCCGGCCGCATCGAGCCCACTGAGCGTGAGATCGGCACGCACCAGGAAGTCGTGCAGATCGGGAAGGTCGGCGGGGGCGAGGGGCACGAGGGCGGATCCGGCGGTTCCGATGAACGACGCGGGGCCGCCGGTGCGGGCGGGGGCGTCGGGCTGCTCGGCCTTTACGGGCTTTCGGTGCCCGGTGCCCGTGGCGTCCACCCGTCCTCACCCGCCGAGGAGGCAGAACGGGTGACCCGCCGGATCGGCGTACACCCGCCACCCACGCGAGTCGACCCGAAGCAACGCGGCCCCGAGCCCGACCACCCGCTCATGCGCCTCGTCCATATCCGGAACGTCCACGTCCAGATGAACCTGCTGCGGATGCGCGGCGTCGGGCCACTGCGGCGCTCGATGGTCCGCCACACGCTGAAACGCCAACACCAGGCCCGAACCCGACTGATCGCCCTCCGTATGAACGGTGGCGAACTCGTCGCCGACCGCCCACCGAGGATCGGGCCGATTCACCTCACCGCCGAGAAGTGCCGCGTAGAAGCGAGCGAGTTCGCGAACATCCGCGCAATCCAACACAACACACTGCACCCTGCCAACCATCGACAACAATCCTCCCGAACTCTCCCGCCTCCGCAATCCCCTATCCAACCCCCTACGCGGCACAAGGTCATGCCGGTCTCGAAACCAACCGACAACGGGTCCGCGCGCCGAGTCCGCGCGCCGAGTCCGTGCCCCACGCCCCGCATCGCGCTCCCGCGTCAGGCCCGCGGGAGTGGTTCCGCGGGGTGCGCGGTGGCGGGTGGGGTGGTGGTCGCCGATTGAAGGGGTCGGGGGGATTCCCTTACGCGGTCGGCGAAATCAGCTCGCGTCGATGATCACCGGGCGGGTGATCATGCCTATGGTTGATGCGATCGAACCAGCGTCTTGCATGGGGGACCGTTCATGATCGTCGAATACATCCGCTACACGATCGCCGAAGCGGACAGTACCGAGTTCGAGGCCGCGTACGCGCGCGCGGCCGAGTCGCTTGCGGCCGCGCCGGAGTGTGTGGACTACGAGTTGAGCAGGTGCCAGGAAGAGGCGTCCGCATACATCCTGCGCATCCGTTGGACCTCGTCGGACGCGCACCTGAACGGCTTCCGCAAGGGTGCGCACTTCGCCGCCTTCTTCGCCGCGATCCGGCCGTATGTCACCGCGATCGAGGAAATGCGGCACTACGCGGTGACCGACGTGGTGGGCAAGGGAGGTTCGACCCCGACGCTGTACGAGTGGGCCGGCGGCGCGCCCGCGTTCGAGCGGCTGTTCGGCACGTTCTACGAGCGGGTGGTCAAGGACGAGATCCTCGCTCCGGTGTTCGCGAACATGGACCCGCACCACGCCGAACACGTGGCGTCCTGGCTGGGCGAGGTCTTCGGCGGCCCGTCCCGGTACAGCACCGAGTTGGGCGGACACCGACACATGGCCTCGCGCCACCTGGGTCGGGGGATCACCGAGACGCAGCGGCGCCGTTGGGTCGCGCTGCTCCTGGAGACGGCCGACGACGTGGACCTGCCGGCCGACCCGGAGTTCCGCGGTGTGCTCGCGTACTACCTGGAGTGGGGCACCCGGATGGCGATCCTGTACTCCGGGCCCAACCCGCCGCCGCTCCCGGACTCGCCGATGCCGCGCTGGGACTGGGGTCAGACTCCGCCGTACCTGGGCTGACCGAACCTGCGCCGACCGACCCGGATCGGGCCCGACGCAGGCCCTCGGGCCTGATCCGGGCCGATCCGGCCTGCGCACGGGCGGCCGAGGGCAGTGGCTTCCGGCCCCTCCCGGGGGCATGCGAGAGGGATCGGGTACGGATCGAACACCGGGCGCCGACCGGGTGATCACCGACGCGTATCGGGCAACCACCCGACGGCGCCGAGCGAAGGCCGGGCGACCGCGGGGCGCGGGCGGGTCGTTGCGCGAGCGATCAGCACGCCGGACCCCCGGATCAGCTACGCGCGTCGGCCACGGAGCGCAATCGACCGACTCCTTGCCCACTCGCCTACATATGTCGCCAAACGGACCCGGTGCGTGGTAAACCCAAAATCTGGGTAACGGTTACCTCTCCGCTTGGCAAGGATTCCCGTTCCGACCCGACCGCCCCCTCGTCGCATCGGTCATTGACACGGCAGCATCTGCGGCGTCGATGTCACTCGTGACAGATCCGTCACATGGAGGAACACCCACGTGAAGAGACACACTCTCGTCGCGTTCGCAGCCGCCACTACGTTGGTGGGCGGGCTCCTGACCCTCGCTCCGCCGGCTTTGGCGGACGACTCGCCCGCAACCCAGGCCGAGTCAACAGCCACCCCCATTGCCTGGAAGAACTGCGGCAGCTCGAACTATCCGACGCTGGAATGTGGTTCACTCCAGGTCCCGATGGACCACAGCAACCCGGGCGGTCGGCAGATCACCATCGCGGTGTCGCGGATTCCGCACACCGCCGCCAAGTCGCTCGGCCCGCTCCTGGTCAACCCCGGCGGCCCCGGTGCGCCGGGTCGAGGACTGGCCGGCTACGTCGCGAAGAACCTGCGTCCCGAGGTGGCCGCGCAGTTCGACGTGATCGGCTTCGATCCCCGCGGCGCGGGTGCCAGCGAGCCGCACCTGGACTGCGTCCCGGGCTTCAACAACCCGGTTCGTCCGGACACCGTCCCGGACAACTTCGGTGACGAACTGACCAACATCAAGCGGGTGTACGAGTACGCCCAGGCGTGTGGCACCAAGTACGGCGACTTCCTGAAGCACATGAACACGCCGGCCTCGGCCGCGGACATGGACTCGATCCGCGCCGCCCTGGGGGCCAAGCAGATCAGCTACTTCGGGTATTCGTACGGCACTTACCTCGGCTCGGTCTACGCCAAGCTGTTCCCGAGCCGGGTCAAGCGACTGGTGCTGGACAGCATCGTCGACCCGAGCAAGGACAGCGTCTGGTACGGCGGCCAGCTCACCCAGGATGTGGCCTTCGACAGCAACATGAAGGCGTTCTTCGGTTGGGTCGCCAAGTACGACGCGAACTACCGCCTGGGCACCGATCCCGCCCAGGTCGAGCGTGCCTGGTACACGATGCGCGACGCGTTGAGCAAGACCCCGGCCGAGGGCGTCGTCGGTGGCGCCGAGATCGAGGACGCGTTCGCGCAGGGCGGCTACAACGACTCGACGTGGGCCGAACTGGCCGAAGGCTTCTCGGGATACGTGGTCGACCACGTCACGGCTCCGCTGCGCACCGCGTACGAGGACCTGGCGGCGGCGAGCCCGGGCAACGACAACATCAACAGTGGCTACCTGGCCACCCAGTGCCGGGACGCGGCTTGGCCCAAGGACTGGGCGACCTGGCACCGGGACGCCGTCAAGACGTACGCCAAGGCGCCCTTCCTGACCTGGAACAACGTCTGGTTCAACGCGGCCTGTGCGTTCTGGCCGACGTCGAGCCTGAAGCCGGTGAACGTCGCCAACGACAAGCTGCCCAAGACCCTGCTGTTCCAGGCGACGAACGATGCCGCGACCCCCTACGAGGGTGGCGTCACGATGCACCGCCTGCTCCGTGACTCGGCCCTCGTGGTCGAGCAGGGCGGCCGCAACCACGGCATCTCGCTCAGCGGCAGCAGCTGCCTGGACAACTACCTGAACGAGTACCTGGTCACCGGCAAGACCCCGAAGGGCAGGGGCCACGGCCCGGCCGACGCGGTCTGCCAGAAGCTTCCCGACCCGGTACCGAACCCGGCGGCTGCGGACCTGAAGGCCGCCGCACCGAAGGTTTCCAAGACCGCTCTGTAGGTCTGCACCACGCCGACACACACCGCGGCACGCGCACCACGCCATCACGGCACCGTGCGACACCGCACCACGAGTACGTCCGTACGGGCCCGTCGCTTCCGCGGCGGGCCCTACGCCTCCCGCCCGTCGGGCCGACCCGCCGCAGACCCGCTGCCGGCCTGCTGCGGTGCCGGCCACGAACTTCCGCCAACCACCCGGTGGTTCGCGCTCGTCCCGCTCGGCTGCGCGATGTGTCCGGCCCCGTCCTGCCGTAAGGTCTGCTGCCGAGGTTCCGGTGAAGGGGGACGGCGGTGCACCTGACGGGTGTCGGCAAGCGATATGCCCTGCGCGGTCCGTGGGTGCTGCGCGGAGTGGATCTACACCTGCCGCGCGGCGGGCTGGTCCGGGTCGAAGGCGGCAACGGCAGCGGCAAGTCCACCCTGTTGCGGGTCGTCGCCGGGGTCTGCGAACCGACCACCGGCAGTGTCACCGAACGCGGCTCGGCCGCCTACGTTCCCGAGCGATTCCCTCCCGAACTACCGCTCACCGCACTGCGATACCTCACCCACCTGGGCCGATTGCACGGTCTCACCGGCCGGGAGAGCCGGCGGCGGGCCGAGGACTGGGCCGAGCGGCTGGACTTCGCGGACAAGGTACGAGCGCCGCTGCGCGGGCTGTCCAAGGGCACCTGCCAGAAGGTCGCGGTTGCCCAGGCGTTCCTGGCCGAACCCGATCTGCTCGTACTGGACGAGGCGTGGACCGGACTCGACGTTCCCTCGCGCGACGTCCTGGACGGTTGTGTCGTCGAGCGGGTCGAGGCCGGTGCCACCGTGGTCTTCGTCGACCACGACCCGCGCCGCCTGGCCGACGAGGTGACCGACACGTACCGGGTCGAGGCGGGCGTGGTCGTGCCGGCGATTCCCACCGCGAATGCCATCCGGGTGGTGATCGACATCGACGGCGGCCACCGCCCCGAACTCGACCGCCTCCCGGGCGATCCCGTCCGCGAGGAGACGCGGCCGGGCGTCCTTCGGCTGCACAGCACCACGGCGCACTCCGACGCGTTGTTGCGCCACCTGCTCACCGCCGTGCCCGGGGTCGGCGTGCGCGCGGTGCACCGGGAAGGAGACGGCGCGTGATCTCCGCCGTGGTGCGTTATCAGGCCGCCCTTCTGCTGCGGTCCTACCGATGGGTACCGCCCGCGCTGGTGTACGCCGCGGTGATGGCGATCGGCGTGGCCGGCGGCGACCCGCTGCTCGCCTCGTTCGCGTGGGCCGCCGCCGCGATCATGCCGATCGCGGTGTGGCTCACGCGCGTGTCCGTCACGGTCGAGCCCGCGGCGGCTCGGCAGACCGCCTCGGCCGCGGTCGGACCAGGCCGTGCGCATCTAGCCGCGCTGTTGGTCGCGCTGGTCCTGACCTGTGTGCTCGCCGCGCTGTGTACCGCGGCCCTGGCCGCCTCGACCGACCGGATCGCCGACCACGCGACGCACGGTGTGAGTCGAGGCGAGGCGATCGCCGCGGGGGCGGTGGCCCAACTCGTCACCATCCTGGCCGGCGTGGCGCTCGGCGCGCTGACCAACCGCCCGATGCTGCGGCGCCCGGCGTACGCCGTCCCGCTCGCGGCGCTGGCCACCCTGGCCGCACTGGTGGTCCCCGGAAGCCCGGCGGCGCGCGTCCTGGAGGTGGTCACCCACGCAGCCAAGAACGACCGGGTGGACCTGCCGTCCACACAACTCGCCATCGTGGCAGGCATATTCGTGGTAGCGGTGGCGGCTGCCTGCCGCGTCGCGGCGCGGGCGGAACACGACTGATCCGGGCGCGTGGGGTGAGGGCCGCCGCCGGGCGGTTCGGTGCCCATCGCCGCACCCTGGTGCCGCGCCGGGCCGGTGCGCCTCGTTCGTGCAGGGGCTCGGGGTGCCCGGGGTGGTTCGGGACGGGTGCCGGCCGCCCCGGCACCCGACCGCCATGCCGCGTCGGCGGCCGACCCGGGTCAGGACGCGCCGAGCCACTTTGCCAGGTAGGCCGGGATCTCCTGGTCCCGGTCCGGGTGCACCGGCCCGCGCGTGGTGGTCAGCGGGACCACGCCGGCGAAGTGCGGCAGGTCGAGGTCGTCGGGGTCCTCGGCCAGGCCGTGGTCGCGGATCTTCGCGGCGACCTGGTCCAGTTCCAATCGGAAGACCGCGGTCTGCGCGTTCTCCTTCGGGTTGGGCGGGCGGACGTCGTCGGCGCGCCCCGGGACCAGGTGGTCGATGATCACCCGGTAGGCGTGCAACTGCTCCTCCGGGTCGGTGACGTGCACCAGCGGGCCGTGCGCGATCACACAGCGGTAGTCCATCGAGTGGTGCATCGCCGAGCGGGAGAGCACCACGGAGTCCACGTGGGTGACCGAGACCGCCACCGGCAGACCCTCGGCGCCGCTCGCCCGCGCGGCCAGTGCGAGCTGCCCGCCGCTGGAGGTGTGCAGGTACAGACGCTCGCCGTCGCGGCCGAACGCGAGCGGGATCAGCTGCGGCCGACCGCCGAGGGTGAACGAGACGTGCGCGAGGAAGCCGGCGTCGAGGATCGCGTGTACCGCCTCGACGTCGTAGTGCATGCGATCGCGGTGCCGATGGGGAGTGGTGGCGGCGGTGGCGGGGTAGTCGGTCATCCCGAAGATCCTTTGTACTAGTTCAAAATAGTTATTGGAGTAGTACAATAGAGGCGGGTTCGGGGAGGATGTCAACGGCATAATCCGACGACCTGCCGGATTCGGAGTCTGCGGCGGAATCCGCAGCCGGAGTCCGGAGTGCGATTCCGGCAGCCGCAACCCGTCGCGTGACGCCCAGACGCAGGAGAAGCATGGCCACCACCGGTCGCACCGCCGCCGACATCGCCGCATCCGTCGAACGCGACCTGCACGCACGCGAACTCGCGCCCGGCGACGCGCTGCCGCCGGTTCGTGTGCTCGCGGCCGAGCTGGGTGTCAACGCCAACACCGTCGCCGCCGCGTACCGCACCCTGCGCGAACGCGGCATCGTGGAGACACACGGCCGGGCCGGCACCCGGATCCGGGCCCGCCCGGCGACCACCCGGCGCGACGACCTGGGGCCCAACGTGCCGCCCGGCACCCGCGACCTGTCCAACGGCGAGCCCGACCCCGCGCTGCTGCCGTCGCCGGCCTTTCCCGATCCGAGCGGCTGGCGTCCGCTCTACCTGCACGGTGCCCTGTACGAGCCGTTCGCCGAGGCCGCCCGTGCGGTGCTACAGGACAGCGGCGTGGGCAGCGCGCACCTGGCCGCCACCTCCGGTGCGCTGGACGGCATGGAGCGCACGCTCACCGCACACCTGCGGCCCGGCGACCTGGTCGCGGTCGAGGATCCGGGCTGGGGCAACCTGCTCGACCTGCTCGCCGCGCTGAACCTGACCCCGCGGCCGATCCCGGTCGACGACGACGGTCCCGACCCGGCCGCGACCGAGGCCGCGCTGCGCGCCGGCGCCCGCGCGTTCGTGGTCACCGCCCGCGCACAAAACCCCACCGGCGCCTGTGTGTCGGCGGAACGGGCCGCCGAACTGCGCCCGATCCTGGCCGCACACCCGCACGTGGTGCTCCTGGAGGACGACCACGGCAACGACATCTCCGGCCTGGGCCTGCACACCCTCACCGGCGTCGGCACCCACTGGGCACACATCCGCTCGGCGTCCAAGGCATACGGCCCGGACCTGCGCTGCGCGGTCCTGACCGGCGACGCGGTCACCGTCGACCGGATCGGCGGCCGGCAGCGGCTCGGCCCCGGCTGGGTCAGCCACGTGCTGCAACACGCGGTCGCCCACGCGTGGACCGACCCCGACGTGGCCGAACGTGTGCGACTGGCGCGCGAGACGTACCGGGTGCGCCGTACCCGCCTGATCGACGCGCTGCGCGCCCGCGGGGTGGCCTCGGTCGGCCGGACCGGGATCAACGTGTGGATCGAGGTGCCGGACGAGACCACCGCCGTGGCCGGCCTGCTGGCCCGGGGCTGGGTGGTCGCGCCCGGCTCGCGGTTCCGGATCACCTCCCCGCCCGGCCTGCGGATCACCGTGTCCACCCTCGCCGGCGAGGAGACCGAGCGGCTGGCCGACGCGGTGGCCCTCGCGGTACGGACCGGGACCCGCCGGCAGACGCGGTGAATCGCCGGGAAACATTGCGTAGGTGAATCATCCGGTATGGATCCGGTATGAGAGGTGGGGCAAACCGAACCCCCGGATCGGGGGCTGTCACCCTCGATACGGGTGCCCCGAGACGGGGAGCATGAGCACACTCCACCATCACGACCGTTACGCCCCGAGGATGCCCCCCATGTACACGTTCCTGAAGGCCCCGTTCACGCGACGAACGTGGGCCGAGGCCGGCTACGCGATCCTCACCTTCCCACTCGCGATGTTCGGCTTCGCCGCGATCTTCCTGTTCACCGTGTTCGGCGTCGCGCTGACCGTCACCCTGGTCGGCCTGCCGATCCTGGCCCTCGCGGTGATGGGCGCGCGGGCATGGGGCGGTGTTCACCGGGGGCTCGCGCGCGCCATGCTCGGGGTCGAGACGCCGCCGCTGCGCGCGTTCCGGCCCAAGCGCGGCCCGCTCGGGCTGCTGGGCTCCTCGCTGGGCAACGCCGAGGGCTGGCGGGCAATCGCCTACCACGTGGTCAAGTTCCCACTGAGCGTGCTGATGGTCCTGGTGACCGGCGCGTTCTGGAGCTATGGGCTGATCATGCTGACGTACCCGCTGCTCCGGGTCGTGTTCGACCCGCACACCACCGACTCGCACGGCGTCGACCGTCGCTCGGGGATCCAGATCGGCGACGTGTACTTCGACACCCTGCCGCTCTCGCTGTTGGTGAGTGTGTCCGCCATCCCGATCCTGCTCATCGCCCCCTGGGCGGTACGCGCGGTCGTCCAGCTCGACCGGCTGCTCATCCCCGCCCTGCTCGGACCGACCAAGTCCGCGCAGCGGGTGGCCGATCTGGAGGAGACCCGGGCGATCGCAGTCGACGACTCGGCCGCGACGTTGCGCCGGATCGAACGCGACCTGCACGACGGCGCGCAGGCCCGACTCGTCGCGCTCGCGATGAACCTCAGCATGGCCAAGGAGAAACTGGACACCGAGGACACCGAACGTCCGATGGACGTGGACCGCGCACGCACGCTCGTGGACAGTGCGCTGGGCAACGCCCGCGAGGCGATAGTCGAACTGCGCGACCTCGCCCGGGGCATCCACCCTCCGGTCCTGGACCAGGGCCTGGACGCCGCGCTGGCCACCCTGGCCGCGTGCAGCGCGGTTCCGGTACAGGTACACACCGATATCGACGTCCGTCCGCCCGCCACGATCGAGACCATCGCGTACTTCTGCGCCGCCGAGCTGCTCACCAACGTCGCACACCACTCGGGCGCGAGCGAGGCGGTCGTCGACGTACTGGTCCGGGACGGCCGGTTGCGCATGACGGTCACCGACAACGGGCGAGGCGGCGCGAATGCGAGCAAGGGCAGTGGCCTCACCGGCCTGGTCGAGCGGGTGCGCACGGTGGACGGCGTACTGCGGATCGTCAGCCCCCCGAGCGGCCCGACCGAGGTGACGGTCGAGCTGCCGGCCCGAGGGTGAGCGCGGGCCGAGGGACCGGGATCGAAGGGCGGCCGGGGCATGGGACGATCGAGCCCATGCGCATCGTCATTGCCGAGGACGCCGCGATCCTGCGGGACGGCCTCGTTCAACTGCTCCTCGACCGCGACCACGAGGTCGCGGCCGCCGTCGCGGACGCCGACGCCCTGCGAGCGGCGGTGGTCGAGCACAAACCGGACGTGTGCGTGGTCGACATCCGGATGCCTCCGACCCACACCGACGAGGGCCTGCGGGCCGCGATCGACATCCGCCGGGGCCACCCCGGCATCGGGGTGTTGGTCTTCTCGCAGTACATCGAGACCCGGTACGCCGCACAACTGCTCGGCGGGAACGCGGCGGGTGTGGGCTACCTGCTCAAGGAACGCGTCGTGGACACTCGGGACTTCACCGACGCGCTGGAGCGGGTCGCGGCCGGCGGCACCGCGCTGGACCCCGAGGTGGTCACCCAGTTGTTCGGCGCCGGGCTGCGCAGCGGCGGCCTGAGCACGCTCACCCCGCGCGAGCACGAGGTGCTGGGGCTGATGGCCGAGGGTCGGACGAACGCGGCGATCGCGAAGAAGCTGGTGGTGACGGAGCGCGCGGTGGAAAAGCACGTCGGCAACATCTTCACCAAGCTCGACCTGCCGCCTTCGGACACCGACCATCGCCGGGTGATGGCGGTGCTGCGGTATCTGCAGCTCTGACGAGACGGGCGCGGCGGCGTGCCGGCTCGCCGAGGAGGGCGTACGGCGGTGCCCTCGCATCGCACCGCCCCGTCCGGGACCGGCCGGCGCCGGATCGGCCCGGGTCGCCTGCGGCACCTGCGGATTCGAGGAACGGATCGCCGTGCGTTCTGCGTTGCGGACCGGTGTGGGATGCCCGGATCGCCCCCTCCGTGATCCACGCATCCCACACCGCCCTCGGGCCGACCACGGCATCGGCCCCCGGAGCGGATCGATTCAGGGCAGTACCGGTTCTTCGACCCGCACATCGGTCTCCGCGCTCTCGACCGCGTTGCGGGAGCCGAGCACGATCGACGTGAACGCGGCCGGTCCGGGGCCGGCCGCGGGCGCGATCGTGCCCACCTCGTGCGTGCCCGTGCCGCTCTCGTCCGTACCGCGTGCGGTCAGCGCGACGATCGCCGACACCACCGCCGCCAGGATGGCCGCCGCCGCCGCGGGCACGGCGCGTCCGCGACTCACCCGACCGGTCTCACCGGCCGGGCGGCACACCACGCCTTGCGCACCCTCGTAGCGGTGCTCCGCCGCCGCCACTCCGGCGCCGGATGCCAAGGCGTGGCCCGGTCGTTCCCGAGGCGAGTCGCCGCCTTGGGCCGGATGTGCCGCTCGTCCGTCGCGCTCCACCATGGGATGCGCGCCATCGAACCCGTGCCGCTTCGGTCGTCGTCGAACCGGGTCGGCGCCATGGCCTGCCGCGGGTCCCGCCGCAGCAGCCGCGAGCACGGGGCGGGCGCCCGGTGGCCGCCGCCACCGGGCGTTCCCGCATACGCCAAGGGCGCGGAGAATCGCGCCCCCGTGGGCACCGGATCGGTGGGAGCCGTGCTGTGGCTGCGGTCGGATACACGCATGCGCGGCCTCCCCCGAAACGCCGTGCCCGCCCCACCCCGGGCGGGCACGGCGTAGCGCGAGGCTAGGGGCGTTCCTTGTGGGTTTCCTGTGAACGGGCGGCCGGGGAAGGAATTTTCCCGGTGGGCCGGGTCGCCGCGCGGGATTTCGGTACGCCGGCCCGCGTCCGGGACACGGCCGGGACGGGCCGGGTGTCGGACGTGACGGGCGGCGCGGGCGGACTCGCCGGATCCGGGGCCCGGATGCCCAACCAGGCGCGCTCCCGGGCCGCGACCGGGTCGGCCCGCAGCGGCAGCACCACCTCGAACCGGGTGCCGTGTCCCGACGGCGGCACCCCGACGGTGACCCGGCCGCCGTGCAGCGCGACCTGCTGGGCGACCAGGGTCAACCCCAGCCCGGCACCGGGGCTGTCCGGGCCGCGCCGGAAACGCTCGAACACCACCTCGCGCAACTCCGGTGCGATGCCGGGCCCGTCGTCGTCCACACACACCACACCGCAGTCCATCCCGGGCAGCACCTTCACCAGCACCCGACCCGCCCCGTGTACCAGCGCGTTGCCCACCAGGTTGTCCACCAGCAGGCGCAGCCCGGGCGCGAATCCGTACACGACCACCTCGTGCGGCGCCTCGACCCGCACGTCGATTCCCCTCGGGACGGCCCGCTCCTCGTCATCGGGCCGGCGGGCCGGCGCCGCCCGGGCCGCCGCGTGCGCGACCTCGCCCAACTCCACCGGCTCGAACGCCGATGCGTCCACCAGGTCGCCCTGAGCGAGTGCGCGCAGCGCGGTCAGTACCGACAACACCCGTTCGTGGCCCACCTGTAGGTCCGCGACCACGTCCTCACGTTCGGCCGAGGCCAGGTCCGGATAGGTGGCCAGCACGTCCAGATCGGTACGCATCCCGGTGAGCGGGCCGCGCAGCTCGTGGTCGACGGTCGCGGCGAACGAGCGTGCGGTCTCCAGTGCTTCGCGGGTGCGCGCGGTCTGCGCCGCGTACCGGCCCAGCACGTCGTCGAGGGTGCGGCCGAGTTCGTCCACCTCGATCACGCCGGACGGCACGTGTACCGCGTCGTGTGCGCCGTCGTCCGGATCCAGCCGGGCGGCCCGGCGGCGCAGCGCACGCAGCGATCGGGTGGCCGCGGCGCCGGCGGCGAGTCCGGCCAGCCCGGACAGCGGCACCGTGAACGCGGTGACCACGTACACCCGCCGACGCAACAGTGCGGCCTGCGCGGCCGGTTCCCCCGAGGGAACGAATACGTACAGCGAGCCGTTCGGCACCGGCCGGGTCACCATCCGCCACGAACGCCCGCCCGCGTGCACCGTCACCGGGGACGGCGCGCGCTTGGGCAGCGGCGCGTCCTCCGGCGGCTGGGGCCCCACCAACAGCGGTCCGTCCGGTGTGTCGACGCGGATGCCGACGTCCAGGGCCATACCGAGGATTCGGTACTGCCGGGTGCGGATCGCCTGTTGGCGCTCGTCCAGGTCGGCCCGGGCCAGGATTCGTGCGGGTGGCGCCAGGCGTTCGGCCCGCTGCTGGAGCTGCTGTTCCTGACGCTGCATCAGGTCGTGTCGGGCCCAGCGCACCACGAGTGTTCCCGCACCCAGTACGAGCAGGGGCACTAGGACGGCGACCGACAGGGCGACCCGGGTGGAGAGCTTCATCCGGGACCGCCCGAGGTACGCAGTACGAAGCCCACCCCGCGCACGGTGTGCAGCACGCGCGGTCGGCCGCCGGCCTCCAACTTGCGGCGCAGGTAGCTGACGAAGGTGTCGACCACGTCGGTGCGCACGTCGAAGTCGTAGCCCCAGACCCGGTCCAGCAGCTGATCCCGGGTCAGCACCAGGCCCGGATTGCGGGTGAAGATCTCCAGCAGCGCGAACTCACGGCGGGTCAGTTCCAGGGCGACGCCGTGGCAGGTGGCGACGTGCGCGGCCACGTCCACCGCGACCGGGCCGACCCGCAGCACCGGTTCACCTGCTCCGGCCGCCGGCCGGCGGCGCAATAACGCCCTTAATCGTAGGTCGAGTTCGCGCAGGTCGAAGGGTTTCACCAGGTAGTCGTCGGCGCCGCTCTCCAGGCCCGCGATCCGATCGGCCGTCTCGTCGCGCGCGGACAACATCAGGACCGGCGTCTCGGCGCCTCGGGCGCGCAGCGCGGCGCACACCTCGATGCCGCTGACGCCGGGCATCGCCACGTCCAGGACCACGACCTGGGGGGCGAGTGCGCCGGCGGGCGGAGTCGGGGCGGCAGGAACGATCGGCGGTGCGGGCGCGATCAGTTCGAGGGCGCGGGTGCCGTCGGGAGCGAGGGTGACGTGATACCCGGCCAGGCGCAGGCCGCGTTCCAGGGCGCGCCGGATGGAGGGGTCGTCGTCCACGACCAGGACGTGCGGCGCGCGGTCGATGTCCGGTTCCGCGGTCACCGGGTCGCGGCCTCCGGTTGCGCGGCGGATGCCTGCGGTATGTGTCTGCGGCTGAACGCCTCGACGCGATGTGTGATGCCCATGTCGTCGGCTCGACCCATGTCGTCCCCCGGAAGGCTGTTGCCGCTGTCGCCGAAGTTGTCGGTGCACAACCTATGGCGGGAAAGCATGTGCTGTACGGCGAATGACGGCTCGTCAAAGGCGTGGTGGAGCAGGGGTGTCGGGCTGGTCGGGGGGTGATGTGTGGGGAGGGGCGTGGGGGGTGTCGCGAGGTGCGTCCTTCGCCGTGTCGGACAACCAGCGGAACCAGTTCGTGCGGTTGATCGGAATCTGTGGGTTGTGCAACAGCCACAGCACGTGACCGGCCTGGTCCCGGGCCCACGGCTCGCCGGAGACCTGCGCCTTCGCCAGCCGGGCGCGCAGGTCCTCGCCGTCCACCACGCGGGCGATCCGCGCGTACTCGCGGTCCTTGCAACGATGCCGGCGGTACACCACCAGCTCGACCAGGTCCACCAGACGGGCCCGCGCCGCGGCGTGGTGCCCGGGGACGGCGATCAGCCGGATCAGCCGCTGCTTGGTGCTCCAGACCTTGGCGTGCCGGGTCCACTCGGTCGGGTACCGGGCCTCCCACTCCAGATAGGTCAGCGCGTACGGTAGGCCGCCCCAATCGGGCACCTCGGCAGGTGCGAGCGACTCGGTGAGCAGGGTCGCGGCGGGCGTGCGCAGCCACGCGGCGCGAAAGCGCTCCAAGGCCGCCTCCTCGGCGGAGACCGAGCGGGGCACTCGCAAGACGATCGTGTCGTACGCGGCGCGCGCCTCGCGGGTGTCGCGGGCCACCCGCAGATACCGGTCCAGGGCGCGTCGATGCGCGATCTCGTCGTCCGACACGAGCGCGCGCATCCAGCCCAGCCGGGTGTCCCAGTCCTCGATCGCGCCTGGTTCCGTCACGCCGACGATCTACCCAGGTGTTCACAGAACAAGTCCGCCATCGGGCGAGCCGGCCGGGGGAACTCGTCGCCGTACGGCACGGGGTGTCCACCTCGACGGGTTTCGGGGCACTTGGCCTGCGCCGGCCGCGCTGCTCGCATCGCTCGCGCTGCTCGTGTCGGCCGCGCTGCCCGTGCCGCCCGCCCGTGGGCGGTGCCGATCGCCGAGCCGGTGACGATCCGGACCCGGCGCGCGCAGCTGGTCCGGCGAGGGGAGTTGAGCGGCGTGAACGGCGTTCCGTGGCGCGAGGAGGGCGGGGAGGGGCGGCGGTGGCGGGGTTTGACCGGGCCGCCCGTGTTGCCTGCCGCCCACGTGGCAGGCGCTGGCCGTGCTGCCCGTCCGCGTTGCCCGCATGTTGTGCGCGGCCCGCGTTGGCCGTGCTGCCCGGCCGCTTGCGTGGTGTGCGGCTCGCGCGCTGCCCACCCGCGCTGTCCGGCGCTGCCCTGCGCCGCCTGTGTGGCCTGTGCTGCCCCTGCCCACGTGGCCTGCGCTTGGTCGTGGTGCCTGCCTGTGCTGCCCGCGCTGGCCGTGCTGCCCCGCGCCGCCTGTGCTGCCCCTGCCCAGGTGGCCTGCGGTTGGTCGTGGTGCCTGCCTGTGCTGCCCGCGTGGGCCGTGCTGCCCCGCGCTGTTTGCGCTGCCCCTGTGGCTCGCGCTGCCGCGCTGCCTGCGGCCTGTGCCGCCCGCACGGGCCGCGGTGTCCGCCCGTGCACCGCGTTGCCCGTGGTGCCCGTGCTGCCTGCGCCGCGCGCTAGCCGTGTTGGCTGTGCTGCCCGCGTGACCTGAAGTGGCCACGCCCGCCCGCCCGGGCTGCACATGGTGGCCGCCCCGGGGCTTGGGTGGGCGGGGATTCGGTCGCTCGGGGGTGGGTCAGGCGCTGCCTGTGGCGAGCTGGGGGGTGCGGGTGATTCGGCCGGTCAGGGCGAGGGGTGGGGTGTTGGGGTGGGTGGGGCGTGGGGGGAGGGCGGCGAGGCCGGAGCGGTTGGGGCCTGCGGTGGCGAGTTCGGCGCGGATGCGGACCTCCATGAGGGCACCGGCGGGCGCGGCCAGCGCCTTGGCGAGGAGTTCGCAGGCGGCTTCGGTGCGGCCCTCGGCGCGTTCGACGACCGCGAGCGCGTACAGCGCGTACGCACCGACGGGAGTGAGCCCCTTGGTGCCGGTCAGCCGCAGCGCCTGCCAGGCGCCGTCGCGCGCCTCGGCGATCCGACCCTGGGTGGTCGCGGCCATCGAGAGTGCGGCCAGGAACCACGCGGCCAGCGTGCCCTGCCCGGTGGAGCGGGCCAGCCGCAGCCCCTCGGCGGCGTGCGTCTCGGCCTCCACGGCCCGCCCGGACAGCGCGCCGGCGAC
>NZ_JBEXCV010000115.1:0-17520 GCF_040605455.1 Embleya sp. NPDC005575
GCGACCGCAGCAACAACGAGCGCGGCGAGCGTGGCAGCGACCGCGCCGAGCGTGGCAGCGACCGCGCCGAGCGGGCCGATCGCGGCGGCGAGCGCGGCAAGCAGCAGCAACAGCAGCAGCAGGACAACGACCCGATGGGTCCGGACGACGACTTCGAGGGTGGCGGCCGTCGGCGTCGTGGCCGCTACCGCGACCGCAACCGTCGCCGCGGCGGCCGCGAGGGCTTCGAGACCAACGAGCCCGTGCTGGCCGACGACGACGTCCTGGTCCCCGTCGCGGGCATCCTGGACATCCTCGACAACTACGCCTTCGTGCGGACCTCGGGCTACCTGCCCGGCTCCAACGACGTGTACGTCTCGCTCGCCCAGGTCCGCAAGAACGGCCTGCGCAAGGGTGACGCGATCGTCGGCGCGGTGCGCCAGCCGCGCGACGGCGAGCGTCGGGAGAAGTTCAACGCCCTCGTGCGCTTGGACACGGTCAACGGCATGGAGCCGGAACAGGCGCGGCAGCGCTCCGACTTCAACAAGCTCACCCCGCTGTACCCGCAGGACCGGCTCCGCCTGGAGACCGACTCCAGCGCGCTGACCACGCGGATCATCGACCTCGTGTCGCCGATCGGCAAGGGCCAGCGCGGCCTGATCGTCGCGCCGCCCAAGGCGGGCAAGACGATGGTGCTCCAGGCGATCGCCAACGCGATCACCGTGAACAATCCCGAGTGCCACCTGATGGTCGTGCTCGTGGACGAGCGCCCCGAAGAAGTCACCGACATGCAGCGCTCGGTCAAGGGCGAGGTCATCTCCTCGACCTTCGACCGGCCCGCCGAGGACCACACGATCGTCGCCGAGCTGGCCATCGAGCGGGCCAAGCGCCTGGTCGAGCTGGGCCACGACGTGGTCGTGCTGCTCGACTCGATCACCCGCTTGGGCCGCGCGTACAACCTCGCGGCGCCCGCCTCCGGCCGAATCCTGTCCGGTGGTGTCGACTCGACCGCGCTGTACCCGCCGAAGAAGTTCTTCGGCGCGGCGCGCAACATCGAGAACGGCGGCTCGCTGACCATCCTCGCCACCGCGCTCGTCGAGACCGGCTCGCGGATGGACGAGGTGATCTTCGAGGAATTCAAGGGCACCGGCAACATGGAGCTCAAGCTCGACCGCAAGCTCGCCGACAAGCGCATCTTCCCGGCGGTGGACGTGGACGCGTCCAGCACCCGCAAGGAAGAGATCCTGATGGCCTCGGACGAACTCGCGGTCGTCTGGAAGCTGCGCCGGGTGCTGCACGCACTCGACCAGCAGCAGGCCATCGAGCTGCTTCTGGACAAGATGAAGAAGACCAAGAGCAACGGCGAGTTCCTGATGCAGATCCAGAAGACGACGCCGATGCCGAACGACTAGTCGGCCTGGGCGTGGGGTCCGGGGGTCGCTCCCGGATCGGCACAGTCTGAAGACGACGCCGATGCCGAACGACTAGTCGGCCTGGGCGTGGGGTCCGGGGGTCGCTCCCGGATCGGCGCAGTCCGAAGACCACGCCCGGCCGAACGACCAGGTCCTCGGACCGGTCGTAAGGAACATACGAAACAAGACGCAACTCCAGACACGGCGTCGGCCAGGAGGGAATGCCACGACCCCGGTCGTGGTTGGGCGGTACAGACCCGGATTTGGGTCCGGTCGCCCCCTCCTGGCAGACTGCTCTGTCGGCCCCGGTTCACGTGACGCCCACTCGGGTGTACGACCCGGCGCCCTCCCGAACCTCAAGGAGACTCCTGTGAAGCCCGACATCCACCCCGAGTACGTGGAGACCACCGTCACCTGCGGCTGTGGCTCGACGTTCACCACGCACAGCACCGCGACCAGCGGCCAGATCCGCGTCGAGGTCTGTTCGCAGTGTCACCCGTTCTACACGGGCAAGCAGAAGATCCTCGACACGGGTGGCCGTGTGGCGCGCTTCGAGAAGCGCTTCGGCAAGCAGCCGGTGGCCGGCAACAAGTAGCGACCCCGCGGCGCCGGAGGAGCGGTGGGCCTTGTCCAAGGTCCGTCCCGCCCCTCCGGCGCCGTTCGTTTGTCCGCCCGTTCGGCCTCCCGCCGATCCCGCCACCGCGTCGCCGATCCCGCCGAGTTCGCGGCCATACCCCAGAGGAGCCCCCAGTGTTCGAGGCGATGGACGACCTGCTCGCCGAGCACGCCGACCTGGAGCGACAGCTCGCCGATCCGGCCGTGCACACGGACCAGACGCGCGCGCGCAACCTCGGGCGGCGCTACGCCGAACTGGGGCCGATCGTGGACGCCTACCGGCAGTGGTCCAGTGCCGCCGACGACGTCGAGGCCGCACACGAACTGGTCGCCGAGGACCCGGACTTCGCCGCCGAGGCGGAGGAGGCCGAGCAGCGCCGCGAGGAGTGCGCGGAGAAGCTGCGCCGGCTGCTCGTGCCGCGCGACCCGGCCGACGACAAGGACGTGATCCTGGAGGTCAAGGCGGGCGAGGGCGGCGAGGAGTCGGCCCTGTTCGCCGGCGACCTGCTGCGGATGTACCTGCGCTACGCCGAGCGGGCCGGTTGGAAGACCGAGATCCTCGAATCCAACGAGTCCGATCTCGGCGGCTACAAGGACGTCCAGGTCGCGGTCAAGACCAAGGGCAACCCCGCGCCCGGCGAGGGCGTCTACGCCCGGCTGAAGTTCGAGGGCGGCGTGCACCGCGTCCAGCGGGTGCCGGCCACCGAGTCGCAGGGCCGCATCCACACCTCCGCGGCCGGCGTCCTGGTACTGCCCGAGGCCGAGGACGTCGAGGTCGAGGTCAACGCCAACGACCTGCGCATCGACGTGTACCGCTCGTCCGGTCCCGGCGGCCAGTCGGTCAACACCACCGACTCCGCCGTGCGCATCACGCACCTGCCGACCGGCATCGTGGTCTCCTGCCAGAACGAGAAGAGCCAGCTCCAGAACAAGGAGTCGGCGATGCGCATCCTGCGCGCCAGGATGCTCGCCGCGGCCCAGGAGGAGGCCGACAAGGAGGCCTCCGACGTGCGTCGCAGCCAGGTCCGCACGGTGGACCGCTCAGAGCGCATCCGGACGTACAACTTCGCCGAAAACCGGATTTCCGACCACCGCGTGGGCTATAAGGCGTACAACCTGGACCAGGTGCTCGACGGCGATCTCGATCCGGTCATCCAGGCGTGTGTGGACGCCGACATGGCCGCCCGACTCGCCCACCAATAACGGAGACGAGATGAATCTGCTGCTCGCCGAGGTGGCCCAGGCCACCCTGCGACTGGCCGACGCGGGCGTTCCCTCTCCGCGCTTCGATGCCGAGGAACTCGCGGCGTTCGTGCACGGCGTCAAGCGCGGCGCCCTGCACACCGTCGCCGACGGCGATTTCGACGCGCGGTTCTGGGAGGCCATCGCGCGGCGGGAGGCCCGTGAGCCGTTGCAGCACATCACCGGGCGCGCGTTCTTCCGCTACCTCGAACTCCAGGTGGGCCCGGGTGTGTTCGTGCCCCGCCCGGAGACCGAGGTGGTGGTCGGCTGGGCGATAGACGCGCTGCGCGCGATGGACGTGGCCGAACCGCTCGTGGTCGACCTGTGTACCGGCTCCGGTGCGATCGCGCTCGCGGTCGCCCAGGAGGTGCCGCGCTCGGTCGTGCACGCGGTCGAGCTGGACCCGGACGCGCACCGCTACGCCGCGCGCAACGCGAGCGGCTCGCGGGTGATCCTGCACCGGGGCGACGCGCTCGCCGCGCTGCCGGAGCTGGACGGCACGGTCGACCTGGTGATCTGCAATCCGCCCTACGTCCCGCTGGACGAGCGGGACGAGATGGCGCCCGAGGCCCGCGACCACGATCCCGAGCTGGCCCTGTTCTCCGGACCGGACGGGTTGGACTTCATCCGGATCCTGTCCAAGACCGCCTACCGGCTACTGCGCCCGGGCGGCCTGGTGGTGGTCGAGCATGCGGACACCCAGGGTGGCGCGGTGCCGTGGATCTTCAACGAGGAAGCCGGTTGGGTGGACGCGGCCGATCACCGCGACCTGACCAATCGCCCGCGCTTCACCACAGCACGCAAGGAAGGCGCGTGAACCGCGCGCCCCGCACATCCGCACCGCCCGCACCGGCAGCGCGGATCGCACCACCGGCAGCACCCGCGTTGCCGGCACCGTACGCACCGCTTGTACCGCCGGTACTGCCTGTACCGCCCGTACCGCATCAGGAGGTAAGTGCCCGATGAGCCGACGCTACGACTGCTCCGACGCGATGGACCGTGGGCTCGGGCTGCGTGAGGCGACCGGGTCGATCAAGCGCGGCGACCTGGTCGTGTTGCCGACGGACACCCTGTACGGCATCGGTGCGGACGCGTTCACCCCGCACGCGGTGCACGCGTTGCTGGACGCCAAGGGTCGGGGCCGCAACATGCCCTCGCCCGTGCTGGTCGGCTCGCCGAACACGCTGCACGGGCTGGTCACCGGCTTTCCCGAGGTCGGTTGGGAACTGGTCGACGCGTTCTGGCCGGGCGCGCTCACCATCGTCGCGTTCCACCAGCCGTCGCTGATGTGGGACCTGGGCGATACGCGCGGCACGGTCGCGGTGCGGATGCCGCTGCATCCCGTCGCGATCGAGTTGCTCACCGAGACCGGCCCGATGGCGGTCAGCAGCGCGAACCGGTCCGGCAATCCGGCGGCGACCACGGTCGACGAGGCCGAGGCCCAGCTCGGCGACTCCGTGGCGGTGTACCTGGACGGCGGCACGTGCCCCTCGACCGCGCCGTCCTCGATCATCGATCTGACCGCCGGCCGCCCCCGGCTGCTGCGTGCGGGTGCCCTGTCGCTGGAGACGTTGCGCGAGGTCGTTCCCGACCTGGAGGGCGTGAATTGACCCCGCCGCCACCCGTGGGGCACTCCTACGGGCCGTACGGGTCCGCGCCCGACTCGTTTCGGATCCTGTTCGTGTGCACGGGGAGCATCTGTCGCTCGCCGATCGCGGAGCGGCTGGCGCGGCTCGGCCTGGAGCGCCGGCTCGCCGCCGACGACGCGGTCCGGCTCAGCGTGCAGAGCGCCGGGACCTGGGGGCACGAAGGCGCGCCGATGGAGCCGCACGCGGCCGAGGTGCTGCTCGAATACGGCGCCGATCCGGGCGACTTCCACGGCCGCGAGCTGCTCGACGAGCACGTCGCCGAGGCGGACCTGGTGCTCACCGCGACGCTGGATCACCGCGCGCACGTGGTGTCCATGGGGCATGCCTCGGGTTTGCGTACGTTCACGCTCAAGGAGTTCACCCGGTTGGTCGCGGTGCTGGAGCGGGCGCCCTACCCCGAGCGTGATCTGGTCCAGCGCGGGCGCTCGCTGGTGCGGGCCGCCGCGGCGCTGCGCGGCCGGTTGGCCGCACCCGATCCCGAGTGGGACGAGGTGGCCGACCCGTACGGCGCGCCGCTGAGCGTCTTCCGGGCCTGTGCCTCCGACATCGGGTCGGCCCTGGATCCGGTGCTCACCGCGCTCACCGGGTACCCCGCGCACAGCCTCTGATCGACGGGTCGGCGCGCGGGTCGCGAGCATGTGCAGCGCGCGGCCGGCAACGGGCCCGAATCGGCTCGGGAAGAGCCTGTGCGTGTCCCGACACCCGGCATATGGTGGAGACGTCCCTGCGGCCTTGAGGAGCAGTCCCATGGGCACTCCCGACTCCACGTCAACTCCCTTCTGGGGACCGGACTTCGCCGCCCTCCACGAGGAGGATCCGGAGATCGCCGAGGTGCTGTTGGGCGAGTTGGCCCGGCAACGCGGCGGTCTGCAACTGATCGCCGGCGAGAATTTCACCTCCCCGGCGGTGCTGGCCGCACTCGGCAGCACGCTCGCCAACAAATACGCCGAGGGCTACCCCGGACGGCGCTACTACGGCGGTTGCGCCGAGGTGGACCGCGCGGAGGAACTGGGCGTACGCCGGGCACGCACCCTGTTCGGCGCCGAGCACGCCAACGTGCAGCCGCACTCGGGCACCGCCGCGAACCTGGCGGCCTACGCGGCGGTGCTGGTACCGGGCGACACGATCCTGGCCATGTCGCTGCCGCACGGCGGGCATCTCACCCACGGCTCCCGGGTGAACTTCTCCGGGCGCTGGTTCCACGCGGTCGCCTACGGGGTCCGCGAGAGGGACGAGCGCATCGACTACGACCAGGTCCGGGACCTGGCCCGGGCGCATCGGCCGAGGTTGATCGTGTGCGGCGCCACCGCATATCCACGACTTGTCGATTTCGCGGCATTTCGACAGATCGCCGACGAGGTGGGCGCCTACCTGATGGTGGACGCGGCCCACTTCATCGGCCTGGTCGCGGGCGACGCGGTGCCCTCGCCGATCCCGTTCGCGGACATCGTCACGTGCACCACGCACAAGGTGCTGCGCGGTCCGCGCGGCGGACTGATCCTGTGCCGCGAGGAACTCGCCGACCGGATCGACCGGGCGGTGTTCCCGTTCAGCCAGGGCGGCCCGCACATGCACGCGGTGGCCGCGAAGGCGGTCGCGCTGGGCGAGGCGGCGACCCCGGCGTACCGGGTGTACGCGCGTCGTGTGGTGGCCAATGCGCAGGCTCTGACACAGGGCCTCCAGGCGGAGGGCCTGCGGGCGGTCTCCGGGGGCACCGACACCCATCTCGCGCTGTTGGACCTGCGGCCGATCGGGGTCAGCGGCAGCGACGCGGAACGCCGCTGCGGGCGGGCGGGGATCACGCTGAACAAGAACGCGGTCCCGTTCGACCCGGTCAAGCCGATGATCGCGTCCGGGATCCGGGTCGGCACGGCCGCGGTGACCACACAGGGCATGACCGAGACGGACATGAAGGAGATCGCCCTGCTGATCGGCCGGGCGGTGCGTGAGGACGACGAGAGCGTGCTGCGCGAAGTGCGCGCGGCGGTCGGCGAACTCGTCGCGACCCGTCCGGCCTACCCGCGCCGGTGAGGCGTGGATTCGGGAATCCGGCCCCGGGGTGGCTGGGACCGGGGTGACTGTGGTTACGTGTGGGGCGACGGGCCGGTGGTGGCGCCACCGAGCATTGTGCGATCGTCCCTCGCCGGTGAAGATGTGTGATTCTCCCGGGGAGCGGCGGCACCTCTAGTCTGATGCCCGTGCTGCCGCTGGGATGTGCCGAAGCCGGGGACGGTTGAGTCTTGCGCGAATACCTGCTCACGCTGTTCGTCGCCGCCGCGGTGACCTACCTGCTGACGGGCGCGGTCCGCCGGTTCGCCATCGCCGCGGGCGCGATGCCCGAGATCCGAGCGCGCGACGTGCACAAGGAGCCGACGCCGCGCCTGGGCGGGTTGGCGATGTTCGGCGGCCTGTGCGCGGGTCTGTTGGTCGCACGGCATCTGCCGGTGCTCCGGGACGTGTTCACCTCCTCGACCGATGTGCAGGCACTGCTGTCCGGCTGCACGCTGATCTCGGTGCTGGGTGTGATCGACGACAAGTGGGGCGTCGACGCGATCATCAAGCTGCTCGGTCAGGCGCTCGCCGCGGGCGTGATGGTCTGGCAGGGCATCGTCATCCTGTGGCTGCCCATCCCCGGCTACGGCACGGTCGGACTGACGCCGACCCAGGGCACGCTGCTGACCATCGGGATAGTGGTCATCACGATCAACGCGGTGAACTTCGTGGACGGCCTGGACGGCCTCGCGGCCGGCATGGTGTGCATCGCCGCGATCGCCTTCTTCGGCTACTCCTACCGGCTCTGGTTCGGCTACGGCGTCTCCGCCGCCGCCGCACCGACGCTGTTCACCGCACTGCTGATCGGGATGTGCGTGGGCTTTCTGCCGCACAACCTGCACCCCGCGCGGATCTTCATGGGCGACTCCGGCTCGATGCTGATCGGCCTGATGCTGGCCGCCGCGGCGGTCACCGTCACCGGTCGGATCGACCCGGGCGCGATCATGGCGCAAAACGACGGCTCGCTGACCTTCACCACGCACAAGCTGGTGCCGGTCTACATCCCGCTGGTGCTGCCGTTCGCGGTGCTGGTGGTGCCGTTGATGGACCTGGTGATGGCGGTCGGCCGGCGCGGCTGGGCGGGGCGTTCGCCGTTCGCCGCGGACAAGGGCCACCTGCACCACCGGCTCCTGGAGATCGGCCACTCGCACAGCCGCGCCGTACTGATCATGTACTTCTGGTCCGGCCTGATCGCGTCGTTCACCGTGCTCATCTCGGTCCGCCCGGAACGGCGTCCGATCATCTACGCGGGCCTGGGGCTGATCGCCCTGGGGCTGGTGATCCTGATGTTGCCGAGGTTCAAGCCGCACGTGCCGACCGAGTTGAACAACGTGGTTCCGCCGCGCTATCGCCGGCTCCGGCGGCGCGGGCGCGGCGCGAACGTTCCGGCTGATCGGATCGTTCCCGGCGAATCAGACGGCGTACGGCTGAACGGAGCATCCGCCACACCCGTCACAGGCCCCTCAGAGAAGCCCGGAGATCCCTCCCGACCTGGGCATTTTCCGGTTGGCAGGGGGACGCGAAAGGGTGGTGGAGGGCTGTGAGCTTGTACACACGAACGGGTAAAGCTCTGCTCAAATAGTTTGTGATATCGTTCACGAACCAGGATCAACGGCCGATGAACCCCCAGCAACGAGGGTTCGCCCCTATGGCCATTCCCGAGCGTTGCGTCGTTCCGAGCGCTTGTTCGGGCGGCTGATCCTCCCCATGCCCCCCACTGATGCCGGAGTCACCGACATGCAGGCCAATGACGTCCGCCTTCTCCGAGGTTCGGTCGTGTGCACGACCGCAGCCGGAGTAATCGCGGCCATCGCGGCTTTCTTTGCGGCCGGTGGCAAAGGACTGCTCGGCGCGGTGTTCGCCACCGTCGTCGTCCTGGCCTTCTTCGCGATCGGCCAGTTGGCGATCGGGCGTATCTCGCGCAACAACCCCCTCATGATGATGAACATGGCGCTCTTCACGTACATCGTGCAGATCCTGCTGTTGGGGTTGGTTTTGTTCCTGTTCAAGGACACCAAGGCGTTCGACACGAAGGTGTTCGGACTCACGATTCTCGGGGCCACGCTGGTCTGGGTCGCCTCGCAGGTCTGGGTCTTCACCCGGCTGAAGATCGCCTACGTCGAACCGGACGGAGAGCGATGACACACGCACGTCGTCGGTCGAGAGCGGCACGGGGTCCGCGGACCGGGTATGTAGACGCGACGCAGGTACTGCTAATGTCCGGGGCGTCATGAGCGAGAGAGGCCCCCGTCCACCGGACCGAGAGAATCGGGCGATGGACGGTGCCGCATGGTCGAGTGTCGGTTACCTGCTGAGCGGCATGCTGTTCTACGGCGGCATCGGCTGGCTGATCGACCGGTGGACGGGCCACTCCGCCCTGTTCCTGCCGATCGGCCTGGTCGTCGGAATCGCTCTGTCCCTGGTTCTTGTCTTTGTCCGCCACGGCAGGTCCTCCTGACCGGGCCCTGTTGCGTGCCGCTCCGTGGCCCTCGCCACGCCGACACATCGAGGTAGCCGAAATCATGCTTCACGACGAAGGAGTCGGTGGTGACTGCTGACGTCCAGACGCTCGCCAGCGAGAGCGGATGTCACCTGTTCTCCGGGTGCGGCTTCCCCTCGCCCGGGCTGAACGTCTTCGAGTTCAAGCCGATCTTCTCCATCGGGGCCTTCGACTTCACGAAGCCGATGTTGCTCGCGCTCATCTCGATGCTGCTGGTGATCGGCTTCTTCTGGAGCGCGTTCGCCAAGCCCAAGATGGTGCCGCGCGGCGCGCAGAACGTCGGCGAGTTGGGCTACCTGTTCGTTCGCGACAACATCTCGCGGGAGACGATGGGCAAGAAGGGCGACCCCTACGTCCCCTTCCTCTTCTCGATCTTCTTCTTCGTCTGGGTCATGAACGTGATGGCGATCATCCCGTTCGCCCAGTTCCCCGCGACTTCGCGGATCGCTTTCCCGGCATCGATCGTCGGCGTCGTGTACGTGACCTACCTGGTCCTGGGCATCAAGAACCAGGGCTTCGTCGGTTACTTCAAGAACATGATGTTCCCGCCCGGTCTGCCGAAGGCGATCTACTTCCTCCTCGCGCCGATCGAGCTGCTGCAGGGTCTGATCACCCGGCCGTTCACCATGGCGGTCCGACTGTTCGCGAACATGTTCGCCGGACACATGCTGATCGTCACCTTCAGCGTCGGCGCCTGGTACCTGCTCGGCTTCCACATCGGGGCGCTCTTCTCGGCGACCTCGTTCCTCGTGGTCGTCATCCTGACCGCCTTCGAGCTGATGATCCAGGCGCTGCAGGCGTACATCATCACGCTGCTCGCGGCCTCCTACATCTCCAGCTCGCTCGAAGCCGAGCACTGAGAGACCCCGCAGACCCCTTTCCCTCCTCGACCGTCGTCCGGTGGATCGTCCATCGGCCTCGAAAAAAGGATCAGTTCCCATGATGAACCTCGCCGCCGAAGGCGTACATGGCAGCCTCGGTTCCATTGGTTACGGCCTCGCCGCCATCGGCCCCGGCATCGGTATCGGCATCATCTTCGGTAACGGTGTCCAGGCCATGGCCCGTCAGCCCGAGGCCGCCGGTCTGGTCCGCCAGAACATGCTGCTCGGCTTCGCCCTCGCCGAGGCGCTCGCCCTCATCGGCGTCGTCATGCCGTTCGTCTACGGCACCTGATTCATCCGCTACGGACGGAAGGTCCTCACACCGTGATTTTCCTCGCCAACAGCGAAGAGAAGATGAACCCTCTTCTCCCGCCGCTCGACGAGATCATCATCGGTGGCGTGGCGTTCCTCATCGTCTTCGGCTTCCTGTGGAAGATGCTCCTTCCCAAGATCGCCAAGACGCTGGCGGACCGTACGGACGCCATCGAGGGCGGTCTCAAGCGCGCCGAAGAGGCGCAGGCGGAGGCCCAGGCCGAGCTGGAGCGCTACCGCGACCAGCTGACCGAAGCCCGTCGTGAGGCCGGTCGCCTCACGGAGGACGCCCGCGAACAGGGTGCCGTCGCCATCGCCGAGATGCGCGCCGAAGGCCAGCGGATCAAGGACGAGATCGTCACCGCCGGCCACACCCAGATCGAGGCCGACCGCAACCAGGCCCAGAACGCGCTGCGTCAGGACGTCGGCCGGCTGGCCGTCGACCTCGCGTCGCGCATCGTCGGGGAGTCGCTCGAGGACGAGGCGCGTCAGCGTCGGGTCGTCGACCGCTTCCTCGACGAGTTGGAGGCCAAGGCTTCCGCAACGGCGACCTCGGAGAAGGTGCGCTGATGCAGGGCGCCAGCAGGGAATCCCTCGCCGCGGCTCGTGAGCGCCTCGACGCGCTCGCGACCGCGACCGGTACCGACATGGTCCAGTTGGCCCAGGAGCTCGACTCCGTGGTCATCCTGCTCGACCAGACGGTGTCGCTGCGTCGGGTCCTCACCGACTCGACGCGCTCCGGGGAGGCCCGCGCGGCCTTCCTGGCGCAGCTCCTCTCCGGTCAGATCTCCGGTACCACGGCGGACCTGCTCGGCGGACTCGTCCGCACGCGTTGGTCGAGCCCGCGCGACCTGGTCGACGCGATCGACGAACTCTCGGTGTCCGCCGAGCTGATCGCCGCCGAGCGCGACGGGAAGCTCGACGACCTGGAGGACGAGCTGTTCCGTTTCGGTCGGATCGTGATGGGCGAGCGTGAACTGCGCTCGGCGCTGACCGACCCGAGCGTGGCGAACGTGCGCAAGGCGGAACTGGTTTCCGGACTGCTGGACGGCCGGGCCCAGCCCGTCACCCGGCGGCTGATCACCAGGCTTGTCGCACACCCGCGCAGCCGTAACCTTGAACACGGGCTGGAGTCGTACGCGCGCCTTGCCGCCGATCGTCGGCGTCGCATGGTCGCGTTGGTCACGGTCGCGGTGCCCCTCACCGAGGAGCAGCGCACCCGCTTGGCCGCGGCGCTGGGCCGGATGTACGGCCGCGAGGTCCACCTGAACGTGGAAATCGATGCCGACGTCATCGGCGGGGTCCGCGTGGAGATCGGTGACGACGTCATCGACGGCACCGTGACCACACGTCTCGAAGAAGCGGGCCGACGGCTCGCCGGCTGAGACACCGGACGACAGGGGCGTCGTCGTCCGCCCGGGGAAAACCCCCGGAGCGGCACAGTGGCCCCCACAGCAGCACCGCGGTTCCGTACGACAAGCGACGGACAGCGGACCGTTAACCCCACCACCTAGGAGAGCAGGGACACCAGATGGCGGAGCTCACGATCCGGCCGGAGGAGATCCGGGACGCGCTGGAGCGCTTCGTCGCCTCGTACGAGCCGGAGACGGCCGCGCGCGAAGAGGTCGGTACCGTCACCGAGGCGTACGACGGTATCGCCAAGGTCGAGGGCCTGCCCTCGGTCATGACGAACGAGCTGCTCAAGTTCGAGGACGGCACCCTCGGTCTGGCGCAGAACCTCGACGTCCGCGAGATCGGTGTCGTCATCCTCGGTGACTTCAGCGGCATCGAAGAGGGCCAGAAGGTCCGTCGTACGGGCGAGGTTTTGTCGGTCCCGATCGGTGACGGCTACCTGGGTCGCGTCGTCGACCCGCTGGGCCAGCCGATCGACGGCCAGGGCGAGATCGCGTCCGAGGGCCGTCGCGCCCTCGAACTGCAGGCCCCCGGCGTCATGATGCGCAAGTCGGTGCACGAGCCGATGCAGACCGGCATCAAGGCGATCGACGCGATGACCCCGATCGGCCGCGGCCAGCGTCAGCTGATCATCGGCGACCGGCAGACCGGCAAGACCGCGGTCTGCCTGGACACGATCATCAACCAGCGCGACAACTGGCGCTCGGGCGACCCGAAGAAGCAGGTTCGCTGCATCTACGTCGCGATCGGCCAGAAGGGCACGACCATCGCGTCCGTGCGCCGCTCGCTCGAAGAGGCCGGCGCGCTGGAGTACACGACGATCGTCGCCGCCCCGGCGTCCGACCCGGCCGGCTTCAAGTACCTGGCCCCGTACACCGGTTCGGCCATCGGCCAGCACTGGATGTACCAGGGCAAGCACGTTCTGATCGTGTTCGACGACCTGTCGAAGCAGGCCGAGGCGTACCGCGCCGTGTCCCTGCTGCTGCGTCGTCCGCCGGGGCGTGAGGCGTACCCCGGTGACGTCTTCTACCTGCACTCGCGTCTGCTCGAGCGTTGCGCGAAGCTGTCGGACGAGCTCGGCGGCGGCTCGATGACGGGTCTCCCGATCATCGAGACCAAGGCGAACGACGTGTCGGCGTACATTCCGACCAACGTCATCTCGATCACCGACGGCCAGTGCTTCCTGGAGTCCGACCTGTTCCTGCAGGGCGTGCGCCCCGCGGTCAACGTCGGTATCTCGGTTTCGCGAGTCGGTGGCTCCGCGCAGATCAAGGCGATGAAGAGTGTCGCGGGTCGACTTCGCGTCGACCTGGCCCAGTACCGCGAGCTGGAGGCGTTCGCGTCCTTCGGTTCCGACCTGGACGCCACCTCCAAGGCTTCGCTCCAGCGCGGTGCGCGCATGGTGGAGCTGCTCAAGCAAGGGCAGTTCGAGCCGTTCGCGATCGAGCTCCAGGTCGTCTCGATCTGGGCCGGCACCACCGGCAAGCTGGACGACGTACCGGTGCAGGACATCCGCCGCTTCGAGAAGGAGCTGCACGAGTACGTGCAGCACAAGCACGCGGCCCTGCTGACCGGGATCGTGGAGACCGGCAAGCTGGAAGACGACACCGTGATGGCGCTCACCGACGCGGTGGAAGCCTTCAAGCAGACGTTCACCAAGTTTGACGGCGAGCCGTTGATCCAGGACGTGACGCCTGCCGGGCTGACGAAGGAAGACGTCGGCCAGGAGAAGATCACCCGTCACGTGGCCAAGTCCGAGTAAAGAACGGAGAACCCTGACCAATGGGAGCCCAACTTCGGGTCTACCGGCGTCGGATCCGTTCCGTGTCGGCGACCAAGAAGATCACGCGCGCCCAGGAGCTCATCGCGGCGTCGCGGATCGTGAAGGCGCAGCAGCGCGTCGCGGCCTCCAAGCCGTACGCCGACGAGCTGACGCGCGCCGTTTCCGCGGTCGCCACCTTCTCCAGCACGCAGCACCCGTTGACCACCTCGGTGGAGCGGCCCACTCGGGCCGCGGTGCTGTTGGTAACCAGTGACCGCGGTTTCGCGGGCGGCTACAACTCGAATGCCATCAAGGCCGCCGAGCAGCTCACCAAGCTGCTCGAGGACGAGGGCAAGACGGTCAGCCGCTACGTGATCGGGTCCAAGGGCATCGGGTTTTTCCAGTTCCGCGATGTGGATCTGGCCGGGCAGTGGAAGGGATTCTCCGACCGCCCCGAGTACTCCGACGCCAAGAAGGTGGCAGGTGAGCTGATCGACGCGTTCGTGACGCCCACCGACGAGGGCGGTGTGGACGAGATTCACCTCGTCAGCACCGAGTTCGTCTCCATGCTCACGCAGAGCCCGGTCGCGGTGCGGGTGCTCCCGTTGGCGGTCGAGGAGACGGACGAGCCGCCGGCCGGCGGTCCCTTCCCGCTCTACGACTTCGAGCCCTCGGCCGAGGGTGTTCTCGACGCGCTGCTGCCGCGGTACGTCGAAAGCCGCATCTTCAACGCCCTGCTGCAGTCCGCCGCTTCCGAGCACGCGGCCCGCAGGCGGGCGATGAAGTCGGCGACCGAGAACGCCGAAGACCTCATCCGGACCCTCTCTCGTCTGGCGAACAACGCTCGCCAGTCCGAGATCACCCAGGAAATCAGCGAGATCGTCGGTGGCGCCAACGCCTTGGCCGACGCGACCGCGGGGAGTGATTAGACATCATGACTGCCACTGTTGAGACGGCCGCTGCCACGGGCCGCGTTGCCCGCGTCATCGGCCCGGTCGTCGACGTGGAGTTCCCCGTCGACGCGATGCCGGAGATGTACAACGCGCTGCACGTCGACCTGGACCTCACGGGCCAGGGCGAGGGGGAGGGCAAGACCACGCTCACCCTCGAGGTCGAGCAGCACCTTGCCGACGGCATCGTGCGCGCGATTTCCATGCAGCCGACCGACGGCCTCGTCCGCGGCGCCGTCGTCACCGACACCGGCGCGCAGATCTCCGTCCCCGTGGGCGACGTCACCAAGGGCCACGTGTTCAACGCCCTCGGTGAGGTCCTCGACGTGGACCGCGCGACCTTCGAGGTCACCGAGCGCTGGCCGATCCACCGCAAGGCGCCGGCCTTCGACCAGCTCGACTCGAAGACCGAGATGTTCGAGACCGGCATCAAGGTCATCGACCTGCTCACCCCGTACGTCAAGGGTGGCAAGATCGGCCTGTTCGGTGGTGCGGGCGTCGGCAAGACGGTGCTCATCCAGGAGATGATCGTCCGTGTCGCCCGTCTGCACGAGGGTGTGTCGGTGTTCGCCGGCGTCGGCGAGCGCACTCGTGAGGGCAACGACCTGATCGAGGAGATGAAGGAAGCGGGCGTCTACGACCAGACGGCGCTCGTCTTCGGCCAGATGGACGAGCCCCCGGGTACCCGTCTGCGGGTGGCGCTGTCGGCCCTGACCATGGCGGAGTACTTCCGCGATGTGCAGGAGCAGGACGTGCTGCTGTTCATCGACAACATCTTCCGGTTCACCCAGGCCGGTTCCGAGGTGTCGACGCTGCTCGGCCGGATGCCCTCCGCGGTGGGTTACCAGCCGACGCTCGCCGACGAGATGGGCACCCTCCAGGAGCGCATCACCTCGACGCGTGGTCACTCGATCACCTCGATGCAGGCGATCTACGTCCCCGCGGACGACCTCACCGACCCGGCTCCGGCGACCACGTTCGCGCACCTCGACGCGCTGACCGTGCTCTCCCGTCCGATCTCCGAGCTGGGCATCTACCCGGCCGTGGACCCGCTGGACTCGACGTCCCGGATCCTGGACCCGCGCTATGTCGCGCAGGACCACTACGACTGCGCGATGCGGGTCAAGAACATCCTGCAGAAGTACAAGGACCTCCAGGACATCATCGCGATTCTGGGTATGGACGAGCTGTCCGAAGAGGACAAACTCACCGTGCACCGCGCGCGTCGTATCCAGCGGTTCCTGTCGCAGAACACCCACGTGGCGAAGCAGTTCACGGGGCTCGACGGCTCGGACGTTCCGCTGTCCGAGACCATCGAGGCGTTCAACGCGATCGCCGACGGCAAGTACGACCACGCTCCCGAGCAGGCATTCTTCATGCTCGGTGGGCTGGACGACCTCGAGAAGAAGATCGCCGAGCTCAACAAGGGCTGACGATCGCCTGATCGACGAGGGGCGGTCCCGAACGGGTCCGCCCCTCGTGTCGGTTCCCGGCAGGGCCGTCCCGGCCCTGCGGAACCCGCCGGCGATTGAGTCGGTTGGAGCCAGGCCCGTCCGGGCCACTATCCTTGAACACCACCCGTCCCGTGAGGGCGGAGGCGAAGACCAGCGTGTCTTCGACCCGACATGAGGAGCCACGTTGGCTGAGCTGCACGTCGAGCTGGTCGCGGCCGACCGCAAGGTGTGGTCCGGCGAGGCCACCATCGTCATCGCACGCACCGCGGACGGCGACATCGGCATCCAGGCCGGTCACCAGCCGGTTCTCGGAGTGCTCGAATCAGGCCCGGTGACGATCCGTCAGGCCGACGGTTCGGTCGTCATCGCGGCGGTCCACGGCGGGTTCATCTCGTTCGCGGACAACAACCTCTCGCTGCTCGCCGAGATCACCGAGCTGGCCGACGAGATCGATGTCGCCCGCGCGGAGCGTGCTCTCGAGCGCGCCGGCGCGGCGCAGGACTCCAGCGCCGAGCGGCGCGCGGAGACGCGGCTGCTCGCCGCCCAGCGGCGGGACTAGTCACAACCCAGTCGCAGCACCAGAGCCCGGACCGATACACGGCCGGGACCACTGCTCAACGCGCGAACGAGGAGGTCGATCCGGATGGTCCTCGTCGTGCTGAGCGTGATTCTGGCCGTTGTCGTCGTATTGGTGGTCGGCGTCGCGGCATTCGCGCTGCGTCGCCGGCTGATCCAGCGACCGGGTGGCACCTTCGATTGTTCGCTTCGCATGCGTCCACCGGTATTGCCGGCCGGCGAAGCCGGATCGACCACCGCGGCGTCACCCGGGCAGCAGGCCCCGGGGGGCGCCGCGTCGTCGTCCCCGGAGACGGCGGAGAGCGATGTCGAGGGGGATCCGGCGGCGCCGTCGGCCGATCCCGACCACGGCAAGGGCTGGGTCTTCGGGATCGCCCGATACAGCGGTGACCGGATCGAGTGGTTCCGCGTGTTCAGTTACGCGCCGCGCCCGCGTCGGGTGTTGCAGCGCGGCGGCATCCAGGTGATCGGTCGTCGGGAACCGGCCGGCCAGGAGGAGTTGGCGCTGCTCGCGGGCGCGGTCATCCTGGTCTGCGAACACGACGGCGCGCGGATCGAACTCGCGCTCAGCGACGACGCGTTGACCGGCTTCCTGGCCTGGCTCGAAGCGGCGCCGCCGGGACAACGGGTCAACGTCGCCTAGCGGCGCACACGTCTTCGACGGTCGCCGGCACTCAGCGGTTGGCGCCGGGCACCCACGGCATGTCGCCGACTTCGCGGTTC
>NZ_JBEXCV010000115.1:17619-29283 GCF_040605455.1 Embleya sp. NPDC005575
TGCATGCCGCGCCAAAATGCTGTGTCTGTTCCGGGGGCGACCCCCGGGCCCCACGCCTGCGCGGGTTCGCGTCAGCGGTTGGCGCCGGGCACCCACGGCATGTCGCCGACTTCGCGGTTCGCATGCCGCGCCAAAATGCTGTGTCTGTTCCGGGGGCGACCCCCGGGCCCCACGCCTGCGCGGGTTCGCGTCAGCGGTTGGCGCCGGGCACCCACAGCACGTCGCCGACTTCGCGGTTCGCATGCCGCGCCAAAATGAACAGCAGGTCGGACAGGCGGTTGAGGTACTTCACCGTCAGCGGGTTCATCGAGTCGCCGTGCACCTCCAGCGCGCCCCACGTGGTGCGCTCGGCGCGGCGGGCGACGGTGCGGGCCTGGTGCAGCAGCGCGGCGCCGGGGGTGCCGCCGTTGAGGATGAAGCTGCGCAGCTTCTCCAGGTTCTCGTTGTACTGGTCGCAGGCCGCTTCCAGGGCGTCGATGTAGCTCTGTTCCACCCGCAGCGGCGGGTACTTGGGGTCCTCGACCACCGGGGTGGACAGGTCGGCGCCCAGGTCGAACAGGTCGTTCTGGACGCGGGTCAGCAGCTTGACCACATCCTCGTCCAGGTTGCCGAGTGAGAGTGCGACGCCGATCACCGCGTTGGTCTCGTCCACGTCGGCGTACGCCGCGAGTCGAGGGTCGGTCTTGGCCGTGCGCGACATGTCCCCGAGTGCGGTCGTGCCGTCGTCGCCGGTGCGGGTGTAAATGCGGGTGAGGTTGACCATGATGGAAACCCTAGGGCCTGTGGCCTGCGGATCGTCCGGAACAGCCCCTGAGGGAGCGCTTTGTCCGTGCTTGGCGCGGTCCGTGGCCGGGTCCGGGAATCAGTACGATTCTCCGATGGACAGGTTCCGGGTGACAGGTGGTCAGCGACTCGCCGGCGAGGTGCGGATCACGGGCGCGAAGAACAGCGCGCTCAAATTGATGGCTGCCGCGCTGCTCGCGGAGGGCACCACAGTGCTCGAGGAGGCCCCCCGGATCCTCGACGTGGAGATCATGAGCGAGCTGCTGCGGCGGCTGGGTTGTGAGGTCGAGGGGGAGACCACCGGGACGGTGCGGATCGGGGTGCCGGCGGCCCCACGCTTCGAGGCGGACTACGACCTGGTCCGCAGCATGCGCGCGTCGATCTGTGTGCTGGGCCCACTGCTCGCGCGCTGTGGCGAGGTGCACGTCGCCTACCCGGGCGGGGACGCGATCGGCTCGCGCGGTCTCGACATGCACATCGAGGGCCTGGTCAAGCTCGGCGCGACGGTGGAGAACTCGCACGGCGTGCTGATCGCCAAGGCGCCGAACGGCTTGAAGGGCACCACCGTCTGGCTGGACTTCCCGAGCGTGGGCGCGACCGAGAACGTCCTGATGGCCGCGGTGCTCGCGCAGGGCCGCACGGTGATCGACAACGCGGCGCGCGAGCCCGAGATCGTGGACATCTGCTCGATGCTCACCGAGATGGGCGCGCGGATCGAGGGCGCAGGCTCGTCCACGATCGAGATCGAGGGCGTCGAGGGGCTCAAGCCGGTGCGCCACCGAACGGTGCCGGACCGGATCGTGGCCTGCACGTTCGCGGTCGCGGCCGCGATGACGCTCGGTGACGTGACGGTACGCAACGCCCACCCCGAGCACCTGGAGATCGCGCTCGACAAGCTGACGCTGGCCGGCGCCGAGGTGTCGCACGTGCGGGACGGGTTCCGGGTGGTGATGGACCGACGGCCCAAGGCGGTGGATGTGGTCACCCTGCCGTATCCCGGGTTCGCCACCGACATGCAGCCGTTCTTCGCCGCGATGAACTCGATCGCCGAGGGCTCGGCGATGATCACCGAGAACCTTTTCGAGGCGCGCTTCGTGTTCCTTCAGGAACTGCTCCGGCTGGGCGCGTCGATTCGCACCGACGGACACCACGCGATCGTGCGTGGGGTCGAACAGCTCTCCGGTGCCCCGGTGTTGACCGCAGACATCCGGGCCGGGGCGGGACTGGTGCTGGCCGGCCTGGTGGCGGACGGGGACACCACGGTCAGCGGGGTGCACCACATCGATCGCGGCTACACCGGCTTGGAGGTGCAGCTCCAGTCGCTCGGCGCGAAGATCGTCCGGGAGCCGGAGCCGGAGAGTACCTCGCGTTTCTGACGGGTCGTCAGGTAGGGGTGCGTCGGTGCCGTCGACTGGTCCGGCTACGCTCCCGGGCGAAGGACGTCCGCGGGACGTCGGTTCGGGATCGTGTAGTGGAGAGGTAGCGCAGTGACCAACAAGATCGCCGTCATCGGGGCCGGGCTCATGGGGTCGGGCATCGCCCAGGTCGCCGCGCAGGCCGGCTACGACGTCGTCCTGCGCGATGTCACCGACGCCGCCCTGGAGCGCGGGCTGAGCGGGATCGCGGCCTCGTACGACAAGTTCGTCGCCAAGGGCCGGCTGACCGCCGAGGACGCCTCGGCGGCGCTGGCCCGGATCACCACCACCACCGACCTGGAAGCCGTCGCGGACGCGGACGTCGTGGTCGAGGCGGTGTTCGAGAAGGTCGAGGTCAAGCAGGCCGTCTTTGGCGAGCTGGACCGGATCTGCAAGCCCGGCGCGGTGCTCGCCAGCAACACCTCGGCGATCCCGATCACCGAGATTGCCGCCGTCACCGGCCGGCCCGAGTCGGTCGTGGGCATGCACTTCTTCTCACCGGTGCCGTTGATGAGCCTGTGCGAGCTGGTCCGCGGCTTCAAGACCTCGGACGCGACGCTGGCCGTCGCGCGCGAACTGGCCGAGGCGATGGGCAAGACGTGCATCGTGGTCAACCGGGACGTGGCCGGGTTCGTCACCACTCGGCTGATCACCGCGCTCACGGTCGAGGCGGTGAAGCTGTACGAGGCGGGCGTGGCCACCGCCGAGGACATCGACATCGCCTGCAAGCTGGGCTTCGGCCACGCTATGGGGCCGCTGGCCACCGCCGACCTGACCGGCGTGGACATCATGCGCAACGCGACGAGCAACATCTACGCCGAGAGCAAGGACGAGAAGTTCGCTCCGCCGGAGCTGCTCAACCGCATGGTCACGGCGGGTGACCTGGGTCGCAAGACCGGCAAGGGTTTCTACGACTACTGAGTCCCGCGCGCGACGGCCGTTCCGCGACCGGACTCCGGGGGCTTCGAAGCCACGGAGCGGTCGTCGGGCGGCCGTTGGCCGGTGGGCGGCGCACAGCCGGCAGATCATCTGATGATTCGTCACCTGTACGAGTGAAGTCCGATATGACGAGTGAGGATTATCGGGTTTTGGGTGTTTTTCTGGGAAGCCGAACCGTCATCGCACGGACGGAATTTCCAGGAGGAGACGATGCGTGTTTGGGGCGACCCACGCGAGCTGCATTTGGACGGCGTGCTCGACGTGCGGGCCACCGCCGATGTCCGACTGGCGCTGCACGACGCCGTGGACAACGGTGACGGCGACCTGATTCTCGACCTCACCCGGATGTCCACCCTGGACACCACCGGTCTGGGCCTGATCGTCGGCGCGCACCGGCGGGCGGGTCGGCGCGAGCGTCGTCTCGTGCTGGCCGGGGTCAATCCGGATGTGTACCGGGTGCTCGTGTTGACTCGATTGCACCGTATCCTCACGCTCCGCCAACCCGCCGCGGTCTGATCCGGCCGATCGGGCGTCCGAGCCGACAAGGTGTCAGGCCGGCCCGGCAACGACTTGCGTGCTGTGGTCGAACACACCCTGTCCGGAGCGGTTACCCGTCAGTACACTCCGTGGTAAGCAGGGCCGCACCAGACGCGCGGTGACAGCGGACCAGCGGGATAGCCCAGGCCGGTAGTCGCCGAGTACCGGTCGGTCCGGAACCTCCGGAGGTATTCCGTGGCGAGCCAGACGCCCTCAGCTCAGCCCTCGCAGCCGGCCACGCCGTCCCCGGCCGGTCGGCACCCCTCTTCTCCGATCGAGCGGGCTCCGATCGAGCAGGCCTCTCCGATCAAGCGTGATCGCCCCTGGGTCATGCGCACCTACGCCGGGCACTCCTCGGCCACCGCTTCCAACGCGCTCTACCGGCGCAATCTCGCCAAGGGCCAGACCGGTCTGTCGGTGGCCTTCGACCTGCCGACCCAGACCGGCTACGACCCCGACCACGTGCTCTCGCGCGGCGAGGTCGGCAAGGTCGGTGTGCCGATCTCGCACATCGGCGACATGCGGCAGCTCCTGGACGGCATCCCCGTCGAGGAGATGAACACCTCGATGACGATCAACGCGACCGCGCTGTGGATGCTCGCGCTGTATCAGGTCGTCGCCGAGGAGCAGGGCGCGGACATCGCCAAGCTCACCGGCACCACGCAGAACGACATCATCAAGGAATACCTGTCGCGCGGGACCTACGTCTTCCCGCCCGGCCCTTCGCTCAAGCTGATCACCGACACCGTCGCGTACACGGTCTCGCACATTCCCAAGTGGAACCCGACCAACATTTGCAGCTACCACCTCCAGGAGGCGGGCGCGACGCCGGTGCAGGAGATCGCGTACGCGATGTGCACCGCGATCGCCGTGCTGGATGCGGTCCGCGACTCGGGGCAGGTGCCGGCGGACCGGATGGGCGAGGTGGTCCAGCGAATCTCCTTCTTCGTCAACGCCGGGGTGCGGTTCGTCGAGGAGATGTGCAAGATGCGGGCGTTCGTCCAGTTGTGGGACGAACTCACGCTGGAGCGCTACGGCGTACGAGACGCCAAGCAGCGCCGGTTCCGCTACGGCGTGCAGGTCAACTCGCTCGGCCTGACCGAGGCGCAGCCGGAGAACAACGTCCAGCGCATCGTGCTGGAGATGCTGGCCGTGACGCTGTCCAAGGACGCGCGGGCGCGGGCGGTGCAGCTGCCCGCCTGGAACGAGGCGCTGGGGCTGCCTCGGCCGTGGGACCAGCAGTGGTCGTTGCGGATCCAGCAGGTCCTGGCCTACGAGTCGGACCTGCTCGAGTACGGCGACATCTTCAACGGTTCACACGTGATCGAGGCCAAGGTCGCCGATCTGGTGGCGGGCGCGCGCGAGGAGATCGACCGGGTCCAGGCGATGGGCGGCGCGGTTTCCGCGATCGAGTCGGGCTACATGAAGTCGCAGCTGGTCGGCTCGCACGCGGCCCGGCGGGCCCGGATCGAGGCGGGCGACGAGGTGGTGGTCGGGGTGAACCGGTTCGAGACCACCGAGGAGAACCCGCTCACCGCCGACCTGGACGCGGCGATCATGAGCGCAGACCCGGACGCCGAGCGCTCGGCGATCGAGAAGATCAAGGCATGGCGGGCGGACCGCGACCCGGTGGCGGTGGACGCGGCGATGGCCCGGCTGCGCGAGGACGCGCGGTCGTGGAAGGCCACGTCGGCGGTCAACCTGATGCCGGCCACGCTGGCGTGCGTGCGGGCCGGGGTGACCACGGGGGAGTGGTCGCAGGCGCTGCGTGAGGAGTTCGGCGAGTATCGCGCGCCGACCGGGGTCTCCGGGGTGGTCGGCGTGCAGGATGGCGCGGGGCTCGCCGAGGTGCGGGGTGCCGTGCGGCGCACGGGCGAGGAACTGGGCGGCCGGCTGCGGCTGTTGGTCGGCAAGCCGGGGCTCGACGGGCACTCGAACGGGGCCGAGCAGATCGCGGTGCGGGCGCGCGATGTCGGTTTCGAGGTGGTCTACCAGGGGATTCGACTCACTCCGGAGCAGATCGTCGCGGCGGCGGTCGAGGAGGATGTGCACTGCGTGGGGCTGTCCATCCTGTCGGGATCGCACCTGGAGCTGATTCCGGACGTGCTCTCGCGCATGCGCTCCGCGGGAATCGGTGATGTGCCGGTGATCGTGGGCGGGATCATTCCGTCCGCCGATGCGGTGGTGTTGCGCTCGCAGGGGGTGGCTGCCGTTTTTACGCCGAAGGACTTCGGGATCACGGACATCATGGGGCGGATCGTGGAGGTCATTCGCGAGGCGAACGGCCTGGCGGCCGAGTCCGCGGTGTCGGTGGGCTGAGCCTTCGCCCGGCCTGCGGCCGTGGCTTGTCCTCGAACGCCGGACGGGCCGGATTTGCTCGTCCGGCGTTCGAGGGTGGCTTCGTTACGGGACCGGGTGGCCCATGTCGGTGGTGATCTCGGTGGGGGTCAGGGGGCGGTTGTAGATGCGGACGTCGTCGATCAGGCCGGCGAAGTATTCGCCCCAGACGCTGTTGCCGCCGATGCGCAGCGCGCCGCCCGCGTCCACGATCGGGCCGGTGTGTGCGGTGGCCTGGACCTGGACGCCGTTGACGTACAGGCGCAGCGCGCTGCCGTCGTAGGTGGCCGCGATGTGCGCCCACGTGCCGGTGGCCAGCGGTGCGGTGCCGTCGGCGTAGGTGTCGTTGTTGGTGCCGGTCGTGTTGATGGTCGTGTTGGGCGCGGCGGTGCCGTTCGCGTACAGCGCGTAGGACAGACCGCCACCGCGTTCCTTGAGCAGCACGGTGCGCCAGTTCGTGATCGCCGTGGGCTTGACCCATGCCTCCAGGGTCATCCCGGTGGTGAGCGTCGAGCGGGCGCTGTGCGGCACCGTCACCATCGACGAAGTGCCGTTGAAGGAAAGCGCGTTGCCGGAATGGCCGGTGACCCAGGTGCCGCCGGTGACGGTGCCGTTGTTGCCCTGGCCGGCGTCGTCCGTGACGATCGTGCCGCTCGTCGCGTTGAAGCCGTACGCGGCCACCAGACCGGCAGGCGGCCCGTCGATCTCACGATAGGTGGCGGTCAACGTGATCGGCGTCACGGGTGCGGTGATGTTGTGCGCGGCGGCGCCGCCGTCCGACCAGGACACGAATTCGTAGTTCTTGCCGTTCAGGGCCTGTGTCGTCGGCGCGGCTATCGAGGATGTGCCGCCCACGATCACCGTGCTGGTGAACGGTGCCGGGCGTTGTGAGGAGAACAGGCCCAGGGTCAGGCCCGGCGGGTTGGAGACGAGCGTGATGTTCGCGGTCTTCGGGTCCAGGTGCACGCTGGTGGTCCCGGTCAGGCCGCCGGAATCGGTGGCGGTCAGCCGCAGTTCGAGCCACGACGGATACTCGTGGTCGACCGCCGTGAAGGTGCCGGCGGCGCCGCCCTGGCCGGTGATCTGGTGCTCGTGGCAGTCGGTGGGCGTGGTGCAGTGATGCATGATGATCTGCCAGTTCAGGCCCGTGCCCGGGATGGCGCCGTCCTGCGGGTCGGTCGCGTGTCCGCTGAAGGCGATCGGGTCGCCCACCTTCCAGGTCAGCGTCGCGGCCGGGGTGTCGATCACCGGGGTGGGTGGTGCGTTGCCCGCCGAGATGGTGATCGGCGCGGAGACGCCGGTCAGGCCCACCGGGTCGGTGACCCGCAACCTCACGGTGTAGGTGCCGGGCGTGGTGTACGTGTACGACGGGTTCGCTGCGGTCGAGTCGTCGAACGCTCCGTCGCCGTCCAGGTCCCAGGCGTAGGTGAGGGTCTCGCCCGGATCCGGATCGGTCGACGCCGAGCCGGTGAACGCCACGGTCAGCGGCGTCGTGCCGGTGGTCGAGCCGGCCGAGGCGACCGCGTTCGGCGCGCTGCCGGTGTAGCGGATCCGGTGGATCGCGCCGTCCTCGAAGCCGACGTAGTACACGTCACCCTCGGGGCCGGTGGTCAACTGGACCGGGTTCGCGTTGCTCACGAACACCTGGCGGGTGGACGGGTCCGGGAGCCCGTCGGGACCGGCCAACATGCTCCACACGCAGCGCCGACTGTGGTCGGCGAAGAACATCGCGTTGCGGTAGGCCGCCGGATAGCGCTGCCCCGAGTAGAAGGTCACCCCGGAGATCGCCGAGCCGTTGCCGGTCGGGCAGCCGTCGCCCGGGACCACCACGGCGCTGTGCTGGTAGGCGTAGTAGGGCGTCTTGACCGCTCCCGGGCCGTCGGCGTACAGGTTGGTGCACAGGTTCAGGCCGATCGACTCGTAGCCGCCCTGGCGGGCCGAGCCCTCGTAGCAGGGCCAGCCGAAGTTGGCCACGGCGCTGCTGGAGGGGGTGAGCCGGTTGATCTCCTCCCAAGTGCTCCAGCCGACGTCGCCCACCCACAACTCGTTCGTGCCGGGCCGGAAGCCGAACCGGAACGGATTGCGCATGCCGGCCGCCACCAGGCGGCGGGCGTTGGCGTCGGCGTTGCCCGCGAGCGGGTTGCCGGGCGCGCCCGCGCCGGTGTTCGGGTCGATCCGGATGATGCTGCCGTTGAGCGCGAACGGGTCACCCGGGGTGCGGAAGTCCTGCGCGCGCAGTGCGCCGCCCTCGGCGGTCGGCGCGGTCAGTACGGTGCCGACCGCACTGTTGCCGTCGGCACACGGGTTCGCCGGGATCGGATCCTTGCCCGGGATCGGGCCGCTCGCCGTGCTCTGGCCGTAGTCCGCCCAGTCGAAGCTGGCGCCGTCCCCGGCGGATGCGTAGAGATAGCCGTCCGGGCCGAAGGCGAGGCTGCCGGTGGCGTGCGACGGGAACTGCTGGCACCAGCCCTCGACCAGCACCTGCTCCGGGCCCGCGGTGTTGCCGGTCGCGGTCAGCTTGGCGATTCGGCCGGTGATCAGACAACCCTTGGCCTGTGCGCCGGGTGGGTCCGGACAACCGTCGTCCAGACCGGTGGCGGTGCCCCAGTAGGGGGCCGAGCCGCCGGGGCGTGCGTCGTGCGCGTACATCACGTAGACCGATGGATCGGTCGGGAAGTTCGGTGCCAGGGCCAAGCCGAGCAGGCCGCGGTCCCAGAAGTTGTGCACCTTCGCCCGCAGGTCGGTGAACACCGTGGGCGTGGGGTCGGTGAGCGAGTCGAACACCTTGACGACGCCGGACTTCTCGGCGACGAAGACCCGTCCGTCCCTGGCGAAGGCCACGTCGACCGGCTGGGTCAGGCCGGTCAGTACGGAATCGTCGGAGAACTTCGGCGGCACCGCGGCGGCCTGCGCGGAGGCGGTGCGCGCGGTCGGTGCCGAGCCGAACAGCTCCGGGCCGGATGGGCGGGGCGATGCGTCGGAGACTGCTGCGGACGAGGCCGGCGATGCGCCGGCCGAGGGTATCGACAGTGCCAATGAGGCGAGCAGCGCGGCGGCGCAGGCGAACCGGGTCCTGTGCCGGCTCACCCGCCGTCCCGTGCGTCGCAAACGTATGGAACCGGACATGATGGAACCGGACATGTATGTCCCCCTGTTCCCCCTGTGCGCCTGACCGTCGTGGCGCCACTCGTGCACCATAGGGCGACTCGGCGGGCAGGTACCGACTTTTCGGCAAGCCCGCGACGTCCTTCGGCTCGGCTCGACGGGATCGTGCCGTGACCACTCGAAGGCGCGCGCGTTGTTGTGAAGAGGGAGCGAAGGTCGACCCGGACCCGGTCCGCTCGACGGCAGGAGGTGGCAGGGTGGGACGCGGTACGGCGCAAGTACGCGCAGCCCGTGGTCGGCCGCCCCGCTGCTCGACGCGTCGGTGCTCAACGATCTTGTTACGAACCCGGCGCCGGGTATCGGTGTGCCGGCCGCGCCCGGCACACTGATCACCGGTTTCCGCCCCCGAGTGCCCGGACTTGCCCCGGCCGCACCGGCGCGTCGAGGAACCACGACGGGGAGCACAGGGAGTGGCATGAACGGCGGCGGCAGGGAACGGCCGGAGGAAGACGGGGAAAAGCGCTTCGAGGACGATCCGCTCGGGCACCCGGCCGACGCATCGAGGGATTCCGTCGGCGACGCGATGGACTCCTTCGGGGATCCGATGGGCTCCTACGACGATTCGGCGGACTCCGTGGGCGGTTCGTGGGGTGACGACGCCTATCTGGACGAGTTGTTCGGGCCGCGTCCGCGTCCGGGTGCGGTGCGCGGGGAGCAGCGGGACGAGCCGGGCGGGTCGGGGGCCGTGTTCGAGCCGTCGGCGTCCGAGTCCCAGGCCGGGGGCGAGCCGCCGGCGCCGGAGTCCGGGGCCGCTGCCGGGTTCCCGCCTTCGTCGGAGTCCTCGGCCGGGGCGTTTGCCGCGCCTTCGTTCGCGCCGTTCTCCGCGCCTTCTCCCGCGCCTTTCTCTTCCGCCGCGCCTTCCTCCGCTCCCCGGATCGGTCGGGCCGAGCCGATCCCGATCGACGACTGGTCGGATCCGGCACCAGGGGCCGATCGGGGTGGGGCCGGCGAGTCCGCGCCGGGTGTGCTCCAGCTGATCGCGGGCGACCTGCTGCTCACCTTCGGCGGGGTGGACGGCACCGACATCGCGCCGATGGCCGCCGGGGCCCGGTTGCCGTGCCCGTCCAGACTGCCCGGTTCGGTGCCCACGACCGACCTGCCCCCCCTGGGCCGCGGCGTCGAGATCGCCGAGTTGATCGGCCTGTTGCAACGCGGCACGTCGGTGCGGATCGGCGGACCGGCGTCGAGCGGGCGGAGCACCCTGCTGCGTCACCTCGCCGCGCTCGACCCCGCGGGAGCGCCGGACGGAGTGCTCCTGCTCGACGGGCGCCGCCGCGGCCTGGACGACTTGTTGCAGCAGTTGCGCGACGCGTGCTTCGGCGGCCCGGCGTACCGACCCACCCGCGAGCAGTTGGTCGAGATCCTGGCCGATGTGGCCGCGCTCGTGGTCGTGGACGATCTGGAGCTGGGCCAGGACGACGTGGTCGAACTCCTGCGGATGGCACCGGAATGCGCGTTCCTGGTGGCGGGTCCGGAGGTGGTGGATCCGATCGTGCGCCGGGATTCGCCGCTGCACGAGATCACCCTGGGCGGACTCCCGCAGGAAGCGTCCTTCGACTTGCTGCGGCGCACCGCCGGGCGCGAACTCGACGATGAGGAACTCGCCTGGGCCTCCGCGCTGTGGTTCCAGGTGGGCGGCCATCCGGGGCGGTTCGTCCAAGCCGGCGCGTTGCTCGCGCGGCGCGAGGGTGGGCGGTCCGGCTACGGGTTGCTCGACGACGGTGCGGCGGACAATTCGGGCGAGTTGCCCTCGCCCGGCGAGCCGCGGCAGTTCGTACCGCGCCTGGTGCCGCTGGTGTCCGCGTCGGCGCAGCAGGTGCTGCGGCTGGCCTCCGCCCTGGACGGCGAACTGCCGGACCCGGTACACCTGCCGGCCCTGACCGGCGCGGTGGACGCGGTGGGCGCCGCGGACGAGCTGGTCGAAGCCGGGCTGGCGGCGTGCGAGTTCGGCCGGTATCGGCTCACCGGAGGCACCTCCGAGGCGGTCGCCGCGATCGTGCGCGGACCGTCCTCGTGGGCGGTCGCGGCGATCCAGCACTTCACCTGGTGGGTCTCGCACCCGTCGGTCACCCCCGCCGAGATCGCCCGTGAGGCGGACACGATCCTGGCCTGCCTGCGCGAGTCCGAGCGGCTGGGCAAGGCCGGTTCGGCGCGCACGCTGGCCCGGGTCTCGGCGCCCGCGTTCGGCGCCTCGGCGCGCTGGGACGCGTGGGGCGAGGTGCTCGACCTGGGCCTGTCCTCGGCGCGCGACGCGGGTGCCTCGGCGGCGTCCGATCACGCCTGGTTCCGGCACGAGTTGGCCATCCTGGCGCTGTGCACGGGCGATGCGCAGGGCGCGCGCGAGGAGGCGGCCGCGGCCACCCGGATGCGCGACGTCGGTTCGGACAAGCGCGGACTCGCGGCGGACCGCCGGGTGTTGGCCCTGGCCGGCGGCGAAACCGCCTTCGCCTTGCCATCACAGGACTTGCCACACGAGCGCACCTGCGAG
>NZ_JBEXCV010000116.1:0-29101 GCF_040605455.1 Embleya sp. NPDC005575
GCCGCCCCGAGCCGCAGCGTCCGCAGCGCCGCCCGGCCGGCCCGGCCGCGGGCGTCCAGCGCCGGAGCCAGGTCCGCCTGCGCCCCGAGCGCGAACTCGACGGCGGCACTCGCGCCTTCGTGCCCGACCATGGCGCCGGTGAGCCGATGGGCGGCCCGGGCCAGGACCACCACGTCGGCGCTGCGGCCGGCCGAGGTGACCGCCCGGTCCGCCGCGCGCCAGGCCAGGTCCGTCTCGCCGTACACGTGCGCGACGGCGGAGGCCAGGCCGAGTGCGGCGGAACGCACGGCGGCCGACGCGAGCGCCGCTCCTCCGGTGCTCGCGTCGGGCCCGCCCGCCGACACCGTCGCACCCGTGTTCGCCCTCGCGGTCACTCCCCCGCCGGCGCCCGTGGTGGCCTCCAGCACCGACGACACCACGCGGTCCAGGCACCCGTAGTCCGCCGCGGCGTACGCGATACACCCGTAGGTCAACTCCCGCCGCAGCACCCCCAGGTCGGCCGGGACGGCGCCCGCCCCAACCGCGAGCGTCGTGTCGGCCCGGCGCAGCGCCGCCCGTACCGCCGCGAGCGGATCGTGGTCGTGCTGCTCCCGGTTGTGCTCGGCGGGCAGCAGTCGATCGATCCCGATGTGCAGGACGAGCGCGGCCTTGGCGAGTACCGACAGGCGCGGGTCGGCCTGTCGATGGCCGGCCTCCACGTCCTCGACCCAGCGCACGGATCGGCTCATCAGGCGGGCGAATTCCGCCTGGGTCAGGCCGCGACGCGCGCGCCAGTAGGCGATTCGCCGGCCGATCCCGGGCGCCTTGTGCATGTGGGGCCGCTCCTTTGGGTATTGCCGAGTGTGCACCCGGTGACCGAGTCACCGAGCGCCGCCGCACGTTCGTCGTTGTGTGCCGTTTGTGCCGCACGGGCGGGAAGTTCCCCACGCACGCTGCGTGGATTCTGTCGGGTGCCTCGCCGGTACCTTCGGCCGGGTCGCGGCAACCGCATTTCGGGCCGGGTTGCCCTTGCGGGAGAGTCGATGAGAAAACTGATGCGTGTCCCCGGGGTCGGTCGAACCCGAGCGGCTCGCTCGCGGCCGGGTCGTACGCTGTCCATCCGAACCCTGCTGGTGTTGCTGACCGTGGTGCCCTCGGTGGCCATGGTCGCCCTGTGGGGCATCGCCACCTACCGTCTGGTCGACCACGCGAGGAGCCTGGACAACGAGGTCTCGGTTGCCGAGCGGGCCGGTACCCCCAGTTACAACGCGATGGTGAACCTCCAACTGGAGCGGCGGCTGACCGCGGCGTGGATGGCCAAGGCGTCGCCGGCGACGACCGAGGCGCTGCGGGCACAGCGGGTCAAGACCGACGACGCCGTACGGTCGTTCGTCGCCTTCGCCGACAGCGATGCGCGGGAGACGCCGGGGTACGTGGTGCGCCGGGCCCACGAGGTGGCGCCGCAGTTGGCCCAACTCGCCGACGTCCGCCGCCAGGTGGACGCGACCGGCGCGACCGGGCGGGATCGTTGGTTGGGCTACTACACGAAGCAGGTCGCCAACCAGATCTCCATGGTCCAGGCGCTGGCCGAGACCTCGGACACCGATGTCACCTTCGCCGGTCAGTTCCTGGTCATCCAGTTCCGCGCCGGGGAGGCGCTGGCGCAGGAGGACGTGACGGTCTCGTTCGCGCAGCCCGGCGGTCGATTGACCCAGCCGGACTTCGCCGCGTTCGTCCAGAACGTGGGCGTTCGTCGACACACTCTCGAGGACGAGGTCGAGCCGTTCCTGCCCGCCGGACTGCGTCCCACGTACCTGGGGCTGACCGAAAGCCCGGCCTGGCGTGAACTGATCGCGATGGAGGACGCGATCATCGCGGCGGTCGACGCTCCCCGGGATCAGCGCACCGCGGCCGGATCCGGGATCGCCCTGCCGACCGAGCTGGCGAAGTGGCGTGAGACGCTCGACCAGCTCATGCTGCCCAACTCGGCCTTCGACTTCGCCCGGGTGGATCAGGTCTTCGCGGCGGGTGACGAGGCGACCTCGGACACGTGGAACCAGGTGTATCTGCTGAGCGCGATCGGCCTGGGCTTCGTGCTGATCGGCGCCCTGCTGTGTTGGCGGGTGACCCGCTCCGTGCGGCTGCGGTTGTCCCGGCTGCGCGACGCGACGGTGGAACTGGGCTCGCGGCGCCTGCCGGTGATCATCGACCGGTTGCAGCGCGGCGAGCGGGTGGACCTCGCGGTCGAGGCGCCGGACGTGCCGGCGAGCGGGGACGAGATCGGCCAGGTGGCCTCGGCGTTCAACGCCACCCAGCGCGCCGCGCTGGATGGCGCGGTGCAACTGGCTCGCCAGCGCGAGGGCTTCGCGAAGGTGTTCGTCAACACGGCGTTGCGCACCCAGTCCCTGGTGAACCGTCAGATCGGTGAGCTGGATGCGATGGAGCGCCGCCATCAGGACCCCGAGTTGCTGCGCGAGTTGTTCACCATCGACCACCTGGCCACCCGCCTGCGCCGATATGAGGAGAACCTCGTCGTGCTCACCGGCAACCGGCCGGGTCGGCGCTGGAGTCGCCCGGTACGCATCGTCGACGTGGTGCGTGGCGCGGTCGGCGAGGTGGAGGACTATCACCGGATCGAGGTGTATTCCGACCGCGACCTGCAACTGTCCGGGCCGGCCGTGGGTGGGTTGATCCACCTGCTGGCCGAACTGGTGGAGAACGCGACGACATTCTCGCCGCCGGACACGCCCGTGCACGTCCGGGCGGTCTCGGTGGCCAAGGGCCTCGCGATCGAGATCGAGGACCGCGGCCTGGGCATGTCGACGGACGAGTACGAGGCGGCCAACCGGCAGTTGGCCGTCCCGGTCAGTTTCGATGTGATCGCGCTCGCCGAGGACGTGCGGATGGGCCTGTTCGTGGTCGCCCAACTCGCCGATCGGCTCGGGGTGGAGGTGACGCTGCGGCCGTCACCCTACGGCGGCACGCTGGCGATCGTGTTCCTTCCCGAGGAGCTGATCACCCGGAGTTCGGGCACGTCCGGTGAACCGGACCGGACCGCGGGCCCGTTCGAGCACGCGCTCGCTTCGGACTCGGAGCCGGCATCGGAAACGAAATCGGCGCCGGCATCGCAGTCCGCGGCCGAGTCCGAACCCGCCGCGGCGGCCGGGTCCGGGCACCCGTCCGAAGGCGACGTCGAGTCGCGCTCGCCGGACCGGCAGCACCCCGAGCCGGTGGTGCGATCGCTGGATCGGGTCCCCGTCGCGCCCGAACCCGCCCGGCCCGCGACCCCGGCGGCCGCCACCGCCAACGCCGAGGAAACCACCTCCGACGGCCGACGAGCGCTGCCGCGTCGGGTGCGGCAGCGCAATCTGCCGATGCCGCTGCGTACCGAACCGGCTACCGGGAGCGAGAGCGACCCACGAACCGGGTCGAAGCCCTCCTCACCGCGCGAAGCTGCGGCTACCTTGTCCTCGTTCCGGTTCGCGAGCCAACGAGCACGCGAGGCATCCGAACCGAGCGCGGCCGGCGACGAGTCCGCGATCGAGACCGAACCCGGAACCGGGAGCGAGCCCGCACCGGGCCCGGACCCCGCCGCCGGAAGCACCACGCACCCTGGGGAACCGTCATGACGAACACGCACGATCTCGCCGGCGGCACGACCACCACCGCAACCGACAGTCGCCTGGACTGGTTGTTGACCGACCTGGTCAAGCGCGTTCATCAGACCCGGCACGCGATCGTGCTGTCCGAGGACGGGCTGCTCATGAGCCGGTCCGAGACCATCCCGCGCGACGACGCCGAGCAGTTGGCCGCCGCGGCGGCCGGGTTGCAGAGTCTGGCGCGCAGTATCGGGCGGGGTTTCGCGGGCGGTTCGGTGCGCCAGACGCTGGTGGAGATGGACGACGCCTTCCTCTTCCTCACCGCCGCGGGCAAGGGCGCACATCTGGCCGTGCTGGCCGAACAGAGCGCGGACGTGGGGGTGGTCGCATTCGAAATGAACATGTTGGTGAAGAAGGTCGGCGAGTACCTCGGGACGCGGCCACGCGGTGGTGATGCCGGCGATCCGGCGGGCGGTCGGGCATGACGTCCCGGTGGGAGCAGCCCTGGGACGAGGACGCCGGACCGCTGGTGCGCCCGTACACGCTCACCCGCGGCCGGACCAAGGCCGTGCGCGACGCGGATCTGACCCTGATCACGCTGGTCACCACGGTCGCGCCGGACGAGCCCACGGGCCGCAACCAGGCGGCGGAGGATCCGTCCTCGGCCGCGCGTCGCAAGGCTCGGGACGGGCGCGGCCGGCAGCCCGAGCATCAACAGATCCTGGAACTGTGCCGGGAGCCGCAGGCGGTCGCCGAGGTGGCCGCGCTGATCGACCTCCCGGTGAGCATCACCAAGGTGCTCGTCGACGACCTGCTCCGCGACGGCCTGGTAACCGTGCGCGCCCCGCTGGCCCTGGCCCGAACCCCCGATCCCGCCCTGTTGAAGAAGGTACGTGATGGTCTCCTTCGGCTCTGACCGGCTGCCCGAGCATGCGGCGGCGGTCAAGATCCTGATCGCGGGCGGGTTCGGGGTCGGCAAGACCACCCTGGTCGGCACGGTCAGCGAAGTACCGCCGCTGCACACCGAGGAAGTGATGACCGAGGTCGGCGTGGGCGTGGACGACCTCGCGGGAATCGAGGGCAAGTCGCGCACCACGGTCGCGCTCGACTTCGGTCGGATCACGCTGTCCGAGGACCTGGTCCTGTACCTGTTCGGCGCGCCCGGCCAGGAGCGGTTCTGGTCGTTGTGGGACGACCTGGCGATCGGCACGCTGGGGGCGATCGTGCTGGTGGACACCCGACGTCTGGAGGCCGGCTTCGGCAGCATCGACTTCTTCGAGCGCCGGGGCATCCCGTTCGTGGTCGCGATCAACCGCTTCGACGCGGCGGTGGAGTACACGGTCGAGGAGGTGCGCGAGGCCCTCGACCTCGGCCCGGACGTGCCGCTCCTGCCGTGCGACGTGCGCGTGCGCTCTTCGGCGCGGGATGTGCTGTTGGCGCTGGTCGAGCACCTGATGGCCGAGCCCTCGCCGGCAAACGCCGGACGGGCCGAGTTCACCCCGTCCGGCGTCTGAGGACGAGCGGGCCGCAGGCCGGCCCGCTCGCCATACGTCACCGCAGCGCGATCCCCGCGCGCACGCCGGCCAACCGGGCGGCCGAGGTGCCGAGCCCGCGCGGCCCGTACCTCATCCGGGGTACCGACAACGACTCGGCCCCGACCCGCGCCGCGGGCATGTGCGCGGGCCCGCCTGCGGCCACCTGCCAGGGAAACGGCACCAGCGGCTTCGGCTCCGCGTAGCGATCGCAGTCCTGGTGCCATTTCAGGATCGCCGCGTTCCAGTCGCCGAGCGCCAACGCATACCCGTCCAGTGCCGCCCTGGCCACCGGGTCCAGGGCCAAGTCGTCGTACATCGCCGGCAGTTCCACGGCGACCACCCGCTCGAACTCACGCATCCTGGAGGTCATCAGGTCGTTCACGATCACCAGTGACTGGGCGAGGTCGCAACCGAAGAAGTTCTGCACCACCAGCAACAGGTTGTGCAACTCCCCCTCGACCTCGATCTCCTTGCGGTAGGAGAACACGTCGTTGATCATCCAGCCGAAGTCGGCGGCCGAGTTCTCCATCGCCTGCACGGCGCGCGAGCGATACGCCTGGTCCGGCACCACCTCGCCGTGGGAGAGCCGGGACAGGCTCTTGGTCAGGTCGGAGCCGAACGTGCGGCGGCGCATCTCGATGTAGTCGACCGGGTCCGGGATGCGATTGAGTGCCATGTTGGCCAGCTCCCACAGCCAACTGTCCATCATTTCCTCGATGGTGCGCCTGAACCGGCGGCGCGACGCGGGCGGCATCGGCCCGGCGGTGCGCGTCCAAAGGTCCACCAGCGAGCGCTCGATCGCGTCCGTCGGCACGGGTGCAGGCTCGCCGTCGATCGGCATCAGCGTCTTGAGCCGCTCGGTGTACGCCTTCGCGCCGGCCTGGTCGAGCGAACGCCCGAACACGATCGGGTAATAGTCGTCGCCGTAGGTGCCCCAAGCCAACCACGCGGAGGCGACGTCGAGTTGCTCAAGCGTCACCTCCGGTGCGATGCCCGCCGCGCACAGCGGCAGGTCGAAGCCGCGCAACGCCTGCTCGTCCCAGATGCCCTCGCGGGTGATGCCCATCCGCGCGGCCCACTCGACGAGGTTCTCCCGCGAGGTGTCCAGGTGTCGGTTCAGTCGTGGTGCGAACGGTAGGTAGAAGTCGGGGATGTCGTACGGCTCGACCGGCTGGAACGGCACGTGCGTGAACGCGCGCAGCCCGTTGTGCAACCCGGCCACCAGTCCCGGCAGCATCCGCGCGGCGGAGGTGCCCAGCCCCTGCGGTCCGGCCAGGACCCCGGTCACCGTCGGCACCGCGGGCCCACCGGTCGAACCGACGTCGGCGCCGGCCCCGTTCATGTATCGGCTGGAGCGCATGTGCCACTCGTGGCCGCCGGACTGCCAGTCCTGGAGACCCTTGACGTAGGCCATCACGTCCAGGCAGGACTGCGGATCCAGGCCGTGTTCGAGGAACAGCGGCGGGAGTTCGGTGAACGTGGTGTGCTCGAACTGATGCAGGCGCGAGGTGAGCAGTTCGTTGACCGCCTCGGCCGCCTCCTGTGTGGTGCAGCCGAGGAACTTCTCGAAGACCAGGATCGCGTTCGCGTTCTCGCCCTCGTTCTCCACCTCGCGCTGGTACGAGAACAGGTCGTTGCGCAGGTGCACCCCGTCGGCGAAGGTGTCCTTGAGCACCCGCAGCGGCCGCGAGGCGGCGATCACGGCGGGCACCTCGGCGTTCGCCGCGTACTCCACCAGGTTGGCCGACCACGGCGCGCCGCCGACCTTGCGGCGCATCTCGATGTACTCGACGGGGTTGGCGATCCGGCCCTCGTTGATGTTGGCCAGTTCCCACATGGACTCCTCGAGCAGCGCCTGGGTGCTCTCGGCGAACCGCTCCCGCCAATCCTGCGACATGCTCGGCACGGTTCGCGCCCACAGGTCGGCCAGGCCCTCCTCGACCTGATTGGTCGGCGCGGGGATCTCGGCGGTGGAATCGACCGGCATGAAGGCGCGCAGGCGTTCCAGGTAGGCCTTGGCGCCGGCCATGTCGTGGGTGCGTTTGAAGATGTCCAGGAAGTGGTCGTCGAAGAAGAAGACCCACACGTACCAGTCGGTGACCAGGTCCAGTTGCGGCCCGGTGCAGTCGGGATGGGTGTACGCGCACAGCAGCGCGTAGTCGTGCGAGTCGAAGTCATGCTCGTCCCAGATGTTCGAGCCCTCGATCATCCGCATCCGGCGGGCCCAGGCTTTGGAATGCTCGCGCGCGCCCTCCAGGTGAGGGTTCAGTCGCGCGGGGTACGGCACGTAGAACTGCGGGAGTTCGAAGGGTTGTGGCATCGGTGCGCCCCTTTCGCCAGGGCACACGCTAGGTCGCGCGAACCCGCCGGAGCGGGCGACGAATCGGTTCTCGCTCGATCTGGTGAAACAGGTCGCCGCAGGCTTAACGATCTTGTTCGGCGGCCATGTGGACGAGCGCGGCGACGAAGCGGTCCACCACGTCCGCACTCGCCGGGTCCGGACGTCGCGGGTGAGGATGGGCGCCATGACGACATCGAATCGCCTGACCCACATCCCGGCGCCCGACGGCGTGCGACCGGGCAACGGCTACACCAACGTGGTCACCGGCACCGGCCGGCTGGTCGCGGTCTCCGGGCAGGTCGCCTTCGACGAGGACGGCAACCTGATCGGCAAGGGCGACCCGGGCGCACAGGCCCGACAGGTGTTCGAGAACCTGCGGCGCTGCCTGGCAGCGGCGGGTGCGACCTTCGACGACGTGATCAAGCTGACCTACTTCCTCACCGATGTCGGGCATCTGCCCGCGGTGCGCACGGCCCGCGACGAGTTCATCGACATGACCCGCCCGCCTGCCGGTTCCGCGGTCCAGGTGAGTGCCCTGTTCCTGCCCGATCTGCTCCTGGAGGTCGAGGCGTTCGCGCTGGTCGACGACACGAACGAGGACACGAACGGGGCCGTCGCATGAGAGTCGCCGTCTGCGGTCTGGGCCGGATGGGCACGGCCGGTGCCCAGGCGCTGGCGGCGGCCGGACACGAGGTGACGGTCTGGAACCGCACACCGCGTACGGTGGCCGGCACGATCGAGGCCGGGAGCGCGGCCGAGGCGGCGTGTGGCGCCGACGTCGTCGTGCTGTTCGTCTTCGACGGCCCGGCCGCCGAGGCGGTCCTGCTCGGGCCGAACGGCATCGTGGCCGGCGCCGATGCCGGCATCATGACCCGGGCAGGTCGGCCCGCCGCGCGCGGGCCCCCGACGGTCTCCGAAGGGTGGCGGCAAGTGCTCGTGCAGGTGCGCGTGGTCGGCGACGAGGGTCGCGAAGTCGCGTCATTACAGCGCTGGTTGGCGATGGATCCGGACGTCCGAGGCGGCACCGCGACCAGCTACGCCGAGGACGAGACGGTCGGCACCATGGGAACCACGCTGGACGTGGTCGACATCGTGCTGAGCAACGGCATCGGCTTGGGCGGCCTGATGGTGGCGATCGCCGGCTGGCGCCGCTCGCGTGCACCGCTGGCGGGCCCGGGCGGGGCCGACGTCGTGATCCGGCGCGGCGACGTCGAGGTGGTGCTGTCCGGCGCCACGGAGGCGGACATCGGTCGGGCCGTACGTGCGCTGGAGGAGCCCGGGGACCCTGCGTGACGGTGCCGGTGCGGCGGCTCGTCGACCCGGCGGCCTCGCGTGCGGTTCTGGCGGGCACGCGCGACGCTCCCGAACACGCGCGCTGACCCACCATCGAAAACGCCCGACGGTCGGCCATCCGGCCGACCGTCGGGCGTGCTCTCGCTTGCGACTACACCAGCGCGTCCACCGGGTCCGCCACCAACACGCCCGCCGCGACCGCCTCGTTCAGCCATTCCGGGAACTCCAGGAGGAGTTGGTCGTACAGCTCGGCGTCCGCGAGCAGCCTCGGGTCCTGTCCGGCGTGGAAGAAGCCCGCGTTGTCGACCACGCGCTGCTCCGGTACGCCGAGTTCGTCCAGCTTGCGGAGGAAGTCGAAACCCTTGGCCTCCGGGTCGCCGAAGCCGATGAACTGCCAGAAGATCGGCAGCCCGGCCGCCTCGCACAGCGCCTTCGCGGCAGCGGGGCGGCTGGTCGGCGCGCCGTCGGTCTGGAAGATCACCAGCGCCGGGTCGGTGCTGCCGGAGGCGCGGTAGTGCTCGACCACCTTGGCGATCGCCGAGTGGTAGTTGGTGCGACCCATGTGCCCGTAGGAGCCGTGTAGTTCCTCGATCCGGCCCACGTGGTTGCCGGGATCGAGGTCGGCGACGCCGTCGATGTCGGTGGAGAAGAACACCAGCGGCACGACGGCCTCGCCGAGGTGCGCGGACAGCGCGAGCGTCTGGTCCGCGAGGTGCTGGACGGTGCCGTCCTTGTAGTAGGAGCGCATCGAACCGGAACGGTCCAGGACGAGGTAGACCGCGACGCTGCGGCCGGCGAGGCCACACTTGGCCACGGCCGCCGCGGCGGTCCCCACGCGGGCACCGAGGCCGGGCGCGACCTCTTCGGCCCGGGCGGGCGGCACCACGGCGACGGTGGTCGGAACCGGCGTGGCCTCGGCGACCACGAACGGCTCGGCCTCGACCTCGGTCGCCGGCGCCGGCTCCTCGGCGGCAGGCTCGACCACGGGCGCGGCCTCGGCGGGTGTCGCGATCGACTGTGCCGGTACGGGAATCGATGTCGGCGCCGGCGCGGAGGCGTCGAACTCCGCCCGGGATTCCGGGATGACGACCGGCTCGGGGGCAACGACCGGCTCCGGGACAACGGTCGGCTCCGCAAGGGTGGTCGGCTCCGAGGCGACCACCTGCTCACTGACGACATCCGGCTCGTCGACCGCGACCGACTCCTCGACCGCAGCCGGCTCCTCGACCGCAGCCGGCTCCTCGACCGTGACCGGCTCCTCGACCGTGACCGACTCCTCGACCGTGACCGACTCCTCGACGGCGACCGACTCCGGCGTGATCTCCGGCTCCGGGCTCACCTCCGGCTCGACGCGCGTCGTCGCCTCGGCGCGCGGCTCCGGTTCCGATCCGGCGACCGGCTCGGGCGCGACGACCGGGGACTCGGTCGGTGCGATCCTGAGGTCGGTCGGCGCGGCGGCCACGTCGCTCGCCTCGGGTGTCTCCGCCGCCTCGCGGGACGCCCGCGAACGAAAGACGTTGCGCAGCAGACTCCTCAAACCCATCGGCGAATCCTTACCTGTGTGAGGGACGCCGTCCCGATCATCAGGACGGTTACGTAAGGCTAGTCATGGCCCCGGCCGACCTGTGGGCGACCCGCGCGTACGACACCCCACGGACCCCCGAACAGCCGAAGGCGGCCCATCCGTACGCCGGCCGCCGACCCCTTCACACCCCCGCGAGCAGTACGAACGCCGCATCCACCGCACTACACGCGGCCGATACGTCGTCGTCGGTGAGCGCCGCGGACACGAACCAGCACGCCGAACCGACCGCGTCACGTGTACTCCGCGCTCCAACACCCGATTCCCGGCCGCGTCGATGTGTTCGATCACCGCCGGATCCGCGAGTTCGCCCAGCGTGACCAGCGCGCCGGACGCACACAGCGGCGAACCGTTGTACGTACCACCGTGTTTGATCCGGTTCGTGCCGACCTCGTCCATGATGTCCCGACGTCCGGCGAACGCCGCGATGGGCAGCCCGCCGCCCAACGCCTCGGCGCACACGGCGAGATCCGGGAGCGCACCGAACAGCCCCTGGGCGCCGCCCGATCCGGTCCGGAAGCCGGTACACACCTCATCGAGGATCAGCACGATCCCGCGCCGGGTGCACTCCTCGCGCAGCGTCTCCAGGTATCCGGGTACCGGCATGGTGCACGCGTTGTTGGCCACGATCGGCTCGCAGATCATCGCGGCCGGTTCACCGCGATGCGCGTCACCGACCCCGACGCGGTCGACCACAGTTCCTCGCCTTCGTCGTTGCCGTTCTCCGGATGGTCGCCGTCGACCGGGTGGCTGCCGACATCGGTCGTAGACGACGCCGAAGGGCACGGTTTCGAGAACCTTCAAGCCGAACACCGGGGCGCGCTTTGGCCGCCACCGGGGGAAGGCCCCGGCCGGCTCGGCTCACGAGGACCGGCACAGCCCATCGAATCCGGCTCAGCGCATGAAGGTCAGCCGTACCGTCCGGTCCGGGTTGTCCCGATTGGTGTCCACCATCGTGACCGACTGCCACGTCCCCAGCGCGAGTTCGCCGCCGATCACCGGCAGCGTCGCATGCGGCGGGACCAGCGCGGGCAGCACGTGATCGCGCCCGTGCCCGGGGCTGCCGTGCCGATGCCGCCACCGGTCGTCGGCCGGCAGCAGATCGGCCAACAACGCGAGCAGGTCGTCGTCACTGCCCGCCCCGGTCTCCAACACGGCCACCCCCGCGGTGGCATGCGGCACGAACACATTGAGCAACCCGTCCCGCCCGTCGGCCACCTCCCGCAGGAACTCGGCGCACAAACCGCTCAGGTCGTACACCCGCTCCCGCCGCCCGGTGCTGACCTCGAAAACCCGCGACACGACACACTCACTCATCCCGCCATGCTGTCGCATGCACGGCCTCAGTCGTCAGACCCGCGGCGCCCCGGCCGCGTCGAGCAGCCGATGCATGCAATCCACCGGGAGCGAACCGTTTCCGGCGGCGGCCGATGCCACGTCTTCGTCGTAGAGCAGTTCGAGGAGGCGACCCGGTGGAAGTCGTGGGTCGCCGGCGGCTTCATACCGCACTTGGAAGTCGGAGTCACGGCTGAGCCGCTCCACCACGTCCGGCCCGGCCTCGGGATCGAGAAGCGCGACACGGCGGAGCCTGGCGTTCGCATGATCGACGAAACGCGCCAGGCCCGGGCGGGCGAAGTTCGGCTTGAATCGAAGCATCTCCCATTCCAGATGATCGTCGTGCGCGTACATGTCGACGAGCAGCTCGTGCGGAGCGTCGGCGCAGTGGTGGCAGAGCATGAGCCGCACGTAGTAGTCCTCGTCCCGGGCGAGGATCTCGACCACATCGGGCGGCAATCGGCGCATATTCGCGGCACTTCGGCGCAGCAGGACGTGGGCGGACGCCGCCGCCCGGCGCATCGCGTCCGGATCGTCCTGCTCGGCCCGCACCCATCGGGCGATCGGCGCTCGACCCTCGGGCACGATGTAGTCGATCGCTGCCCGCTGCTCCTCCGACAGCCCCCCGTGCATCGACGCCGCCAGACGCACCGTCGGATCGTGATCCCGGCCGAGCAACACGGCCAAATCCACGGGAAGGTGCTCGTTGCCCGCCACTCGCGCACGGACCGCCACATCCGGATCGCGGACGAGGTGCTCGGCGAGATCACGATCGAGCCGACCCTTGATCACCACCGACTCCCGTCGCTTCAGGGAGGATTCGGCGGCGAATCCGGCCAGTGTCGTCGGCAACGGCGTCCCCGCATGGCGATAGACCCCCACTGCCCGCGCGACCCGAGGATCCGGATCGGCCAGGAGCCGCTCGCGAGCCTCAAGGCTCAGCATGCTCCACACGTGCCTGCTCGAGACTGCCGCAGCCCGAACGTCGGGCTCGGGATCCTCGACCAACCGGAGCCGAGCCTCGTCGCGTGACCCGAGCAACCTCCCGGCCGCGCCACGGATCTCCGGATCCGGGTCGACGGACATCACCGCCAGCGCCTCAGGGGATGGCTGCGTATCATTTCGCCACGCCATAAGCGCGAATCGGGCACGCACCGCACTGTCCGGATCACTCGCCAGCCGGCCGAGGATATTCCGGGGCAGGCGTTGGTTCTCCGCGACTTGCATGCGGATCTTCGGGTCGGGGTGCGCCACCAGCGCGGCGGTTGCCGCCGGCGACAGCTCGACATTCTTGAGCCGGGATCCCGCAGGCAGCAGCGAGCCCGTGGCGAAGACGCGCCGTGCGACATCCACCGGGGCGGCCGGATTACCCAAAAGGGCCATGGCCCATCGCTCGTGCAGTCTGGTCTCGGATTCCACCGGCCTGGGCTCTCCCATCACTCGCGTCTCGCTCGGCGGCTTCCATCAGAAGGTCCAGTCGACTTCCTTCAATCCATCCTTGATCTCACGATATTCGTCGAATACTTCCTTGTACCACCTTGCATCGGGCGCCGGTCCCATGTCCTTGCTCGGCACTTTCCAGCGGTTACCTTTGCCATCACCGTCGAACCATTCTATCCTTCCCCAGACCTTCTGTTCCTCGACGGAGGCATCGAAGACGATATACATCTCCCACGCGGTTCCGAAGCCCGTGGAAGCCGGCGTCTCCCACCCATTTGGGTCGGGGTGGTACTTCGCCCACATTCCCTTCACGACGGCATTGTGGAACTTCTCTCTCGATGTATTTCCGGGCAAACCTTCCAAGGTGATCGAAAGCCGCGTCGTCTCGCTGTTGATGGCATTTTCCACAGAATCCATCCAGAGCGGCCGGTTTATTCCCCTCTGGTCCCCGCTCCTGCTGTTGTCCGCGCCCTCGGCCCTGAAGGACTGGTTGAAGGTTCGCGCCTCCGGCGAGGGCTTTTCCACGGGGTTGGTCGGATCGGACTTGCCGGCTCGATGATCCCACGCCAGCTTGTCCGAGAATTTCCCGATTCCCAGAACAACGTGTGGACAGCCACCACCCGCTGCCTCGTTGTGCACCAGCACCGAGGATTTCCCGGCACCTACGAAGTAGGTGTGAATCCTGTCTACTGTGAGGTTGTATGTGCGGATGACCGCGGTGTAGGCCCGGTTGGCCAATACCTTCGCCCGACCGCCGGGCGTCTGTACCTCCTCGCCGGGCTCAAGGTCGGCCGCCTTGACCCAGGACCGCTTCGTGGCGTTGTAGAAACGGTGATCGGCCGTCGAGGTGATGGCGCGCGGTCCATCGGGGGTATCGATGGTGACATCGACGAAGGACGTGTCGCCATCCGTGACATGGACGGCGCTGACGCTTTCGGATGAGACGGGATCGGTACCCGGGCGGTCCGGGTCGACGGCGGCGACCTCGTCCCCGACGGTGATTCGCTCGATGGGCTTGGTGGTGCCGTCGGCCAGGAGGACGGGGGTCGCACCGGCGAAACTGTTCTTCCTGCACTTGTCGTCGGTGTCGGTATCCGACGAGGAGGGTTTCCTCGCCTCGTCCAATGCCTCGGAGCCCACGTAGATCGCTGCGGCCGTCAGCCCCAGTTCCGCTCCGGCGGCCCCGGCAGCGAGCGCTCCCGAGGCGCCGACCATGGCCGGCACCATCACCGGCGCTGCGACCACCACCGCGGTGACCACGACCGCGACCACCACGGCGACCGCGACCACCTTGACGGCCTTCTTGAAGAACTTGCCCCAACCCATGCCACTGGGATCCGAGATGTTGACCGGATTCCCACCTGCGTATGTATAGGGATTCAGCTGCGCCGGGTCCTCGGCGATGGTGAGCGGATCCCTGGACATGAAACGTCCGATGCCCGGGTCGTACTCGCGGGCGCCGACGTGCGTCAACCCGGTCGAGGCATCCTTCGGCGCTCCCAGGAAGCCCTTGTCATCCGGCCATACCGCCGGCTGCGTCCCCCGCGCATCGCCGTAGGGCATCGAAGCCCGCCGGGTGTACGTCATGCTCGCGTAGTCGACGGCAAGTTGACTGGTGCCGTGGTGGTCCGCCACGAGTATCGAGCTCTTGCCCGACGAGGTGCGCAGGAACTGCCCTCCCGCGCCCGGGTAGTAGCGCGTGCCGGAGACCGTGTTCGTCGCTCGGGTCAGTTTGAGTTCGGTGGTGCCGAGATACAACGTGACTGCGTCCGGCTCCCGACGCAACAGGCGCGTGCCGTCGGGGTCGTAGACGAAGTTGCTCGTCTTGACCTGGCCGGCCTCGGACTTCGACGACGATGCCAGGTGACCTTCCACGTCCCAGGTCATGTTCTGGTCGTCGCCGTTGACTGTGCGTCGAGTGGTGTTGCCTGCAAGGTCGTAGCCGTACGACGTGCGGTTGGTGCCGCCGGGGCCACTCGCATCCACCGAAGTCAACCGATGCGCTTGCGTGTTGTAGGTCCTGGTGACGTCGTTCGCCGGGTTGCCTGCCGGGTCGTGCTGCTTCTCGGCGATCCGATTGCCTACGGCATCGAAGGTGTACGACGTCCAGTAGGCGTCGATTCCGCCGACCCGAGGTGCCGTACCGAGAGCCGGGCCGGCCGCACAATCGTCGGTCGCGCTCCAGGCGTTCGTCATCCGGGTGCGATCGTCGTAAGCGAAGCACTGGGTGTCGGTGCTCGACGCGTCGTCGCGCTTGTTCGCGATCCGGACGATGTTTCCGCTGGGGTCGTAGGTGTAGTTCAGGTCGTCGAGCGTCTGCGGTCCGCTTCTCTCCCGATCGGCGACCGTACGGGTCGAACGCCGGGTGTCCTCGGCGTACGACATCGACACGATCGTGCGGCGCCCGGTGTTGCCGAACTGGGTCTGCGTCGGCTCGCCGAATGGCGAGTAGAGGGTCCCGTTGACGTAGTGCGTGTTCCCCGAGAACAACGTGTTCGCGAGGCCGAACTTCGTGTATCCGTAGTCCAGTGTCTCGGCCGGGAGGCCGCCCCACGATTGGCCGTAGGTGACCTTGTCCAGCAGTCCGACACCTTCGGTGAAGGTGCTGGTCGTGGTGTACTCGCCGGCCAGCTTCTCCTCGCCGGGAGCGGAGGGAATGGTCACCTTCACGCCGGTGGGGCGCCCCGTCGGATCGTATCCGGTGGTCTCGGAGACATAGCGGAAACCGTTGTCGATCCGCGTCGAAGAGCGCGACAGGCCGAGCGCGCCGGGTAGGTCGTATCCCCACTCGGTGCGGACCGGGCCGGTCGGGTCGCCTTCGTGCTGCGACGTCTTGCGCCCGAGTTCGTCGTACGTATAGGAGAGTGTCTTCCCTCGGGCATCGGTGCGGGTGCGGACTTGGTCGGCACCGAGTTGTCCGCCGGGCACGTACGTCGTCGACGTCACGCCCTGTTCGGAATCGATCTCCTTGGTCTGTCGCCCACGAAGATCGAACTCGTACCTCCATTCGCTGCCCGCGGCATCGACAACCTTGATGCGATTCCCGGCCGCGTCGTAGCTGTAGCGCGTCGCATCGTAGGCTGATGCCGGGGCGTCGAAAGCCGGCAGGGGTGGCCCGTCCGCGGGATTGGCGTCCTTGTATTGACGCAGCTCGATCGGCCGGCCCTGGACGTCCGTGACCTTGAGCAACGATGTACCGCCGGCAGGCGGAACGGTGGCAACCCAGTTCCCCCCATAGAGACTCTTGGTGCGCCAACGCTCGACGTTCAGCGACTTGAACACCGATGCCGTCGTGCGACTCATGCCGTCGTACTCGAAGACCGACTGTGAGGGAATCTGGTTGTCCGCCACGGAAAGCAGCGCGGACTCGGGCGCGTTGGCGTTGAAAAACCCTGCGTTCTCCTTGGCCTTGCGACCCTGGTCGTCATAGAAGGTGTCCGTGACCACTCGTCCGTCGGACACCTGACTTTGTACCTGACGCGGCCTCAAAAACCCGTCGGAGAGGGTTATCTCAGTGTGATAGCTACCATCGTCGAGCAGAGTCTTGGTGGTTACCGCGGTGGGTTGACTCTGACTGGGGGCGTAGCTGTAGAGCATGTTCGCGGGTGCCGTGATGGGTCGTCCGGACAACCACACGGCAGTGAGCCGGCCCATTGCGTCGAAAGCGGACGCGGAACCCCTGCCGTTGACGTCGGTCGACTTGAGCGTCAGCCCATGGACGGGATCGATCGTGGTGCGTCCGGTCCAACCCTTGGGGTTGGTGACACTCATCTCCGTTGCCGAACGCCCGGTGGCCGGCGTGTAAGCCGTCGAGTTGGTCTGGCCGTCCTCGCCGGTGACACTCAGCGGACGACCGTAGATGTCGTACGTCGTCACTGCCGCGACGCCGAACACCGGGGTCGAGCCGTCGAATCGTTCCAAGCCCTCCTCGCGGGTGACGTTGCCCTTGCCCGGCTCGGGAGCCGTTCCGAGCGGGCGACCGTCGTAGTGGTTGCGCGATTCCGCCAGGATGTTCGCCGGGGTGGCGACCACGTCGCACGGTGCCGAGGTGTGCTGCTCGGAAGCTGGGAACCCGATCAGCCACGCGGTCCGGTCCGCCGCTACGAATGTGGTGCGGGAACAGGATTCGTCGCCGGTGACCGACGTGTCGCCCTCGCTGCTGATCGCGATGGGTTGGCCATCGGCGTCGAAGGAGCGCGTGGTCTTGGTCGACTGCCACCGGGCGCCTGCCAGTCGGACCTTCTTGATCTCCGACTGGGACCGGACCTGATTGGCCGTCAGGGCCGGCAACCCGGCGAGGCGGGGACGGGTGGCGGTCGTGCGCAGGAGTGCCGGTTCGGTGACCGTGGACACCTCCGGCGTCCCACCGAATGCGATGTCCTTGTCGTAGCCGATCTGTTCGCGGGCCCGGCCGCTGAACTCGGGGCGGTCGGTGATGCCCTGCACCTGCACGGAACGAGCGGTTCCGTCGGCGAGCCGGTCGCCGTCCATGCCCCTGAAGAACACGCTTTCGTTGAGCGTGGGGTTTACCGCACCCTTGCGCACCCGAACCCTGCCGTAACCGCGGAACTGATTCCAGGTGCGGTGCTTGTCCAGCGTGAACTCGTCCTCGTCGCGATGCCATGCGGCACCGTCGAGGTACTCGTAGGACGTGATCATCGTTGGCGATCCACTGCCGGCCACGAGGTCGTCGTCCTGGACCTGGGTCACCACGTAGGTGTTGAACCAGTCCTTGAGCGGTTCGCTCTGACCGTCGGGTGTCCACCACACGGGGTAGCAGCGGCGGATGTTGGTGTCCGGAGTGGGCAGATCGCCGGTCGTGCAGTCCTGCGGCGAGTACGTGACGAGTGTGTCGGTGCCGGTCTCGGAGCCGATCCTGGTGATTCGGTACTTGTACAGCGGCGGCAACCCCTCGGCGCCGTCCACTCGGTTGGGCATCAGGGTGCCCTCGAACGTCGTCTTCGGCAGGGTGATCGGCGCGCTCCCGGGTGCCTTGCCGGTATGCGTGATCGACGCCAGCCACATCGCCTTGCCGCCGCGGTCGCCGCTCCCGGGGAAGGTCTGCTCCAGGGCCCAACCGTCTGCGGGCGTGTAGTCCGTGCCGATACCCGACCACACCGACGTGTCGATGCCGGTCAGCCGCTTCCGCGTCCAGAAGGTGGGCGACGCCACGTAACAGGTCTCGTCCTTGGCACAGTTCAGGTCCACCGGGACGTCCGGCCAGTTCGCCGCGTGGTCCTTGTCGAACGTGTCGCAACCGCCGAGGCATCGCTCCGCGTAGGTGAGGTCGACCCTGGCGGGAGCCGAATCGGCGTAGAGACGGTCTGCACGGTGGCCGTATTCGACCCTGTCGAGGTAGCCGCCGCGGGTGTATGCCGCGGTACCCGTGCGCGCGCCGAACTGCGAGTAGTAGTTCTGCTCCTTGGTGTAGAAGTACGCGGACGCGTTCCCATGCACGTCGGTAACGAAGTCCAGGTTCCAGCGCCAGGCCTGGTCCTTGGCCGAGTCGGCGAACGTCGCGTGGTATCCCGGTTCACCCGGGTTGTTGCCGAAGACGGGCGCCGTGTAGACGGAGTTCGTCTCGGGCTTGCCGGCAGACCAGCCCGGCATCCGGTTCTTTCCGAACCAGTACTGCGTGCCGTCTCCGCTGGTGACTCGCCAGTACTCGTTGGCACCGTCGACCGCGTCGCCATCATCGCCGTTGCCGGTGTCGGCAGCGGTGCCGGTGAGGTGCTCGACTCGGGAACCGTCGTCGTCCGAAAGCTTCCAGGCCCCGGACGCCTCGTCCCGCACCAGGTCCGAGGACTTGCCGTTCAGCGAGACCGAGACGTACTGGCCACCGACCCAACACCAGTCGCCGTCCTTGGTGGCGGTCGACCCAGGGGTGTCCTTGTCGTCCCCGCAGCCCCGATACCGGCGCTCGATGAAGCCCTGTTCCATCCCGCCCCAGCCCTCGCCCACGACGGAGGGTTGGCTCGACGTCGCCGAGGTCCGACCATCGACTGCGGACGAGGAGTACCCGAGCGACAGGCCGGGCGCGAGCGAACCGGGCGCCGGGGGCAACGTGATCGGTGTGCTCCAGCCGAATCCGCCCGCATTGCCACCCCCGGTCCACGAGCCCGAGGGAACCAACGACGTCGCCTTGAAGTCCCCGGACCCACCGCCCGTTCCAGCCGTCGCCGCGAGCACGGTCGGTCCCGACGGATCGGCGACGGGCGCCGCCTGTACCTCGGCCGACAGCGTGCCTGTGGCGCCGTCATTGCGGGTCGTCAGCGGAGTGCCGATCCGGCAGTCCGGGATTTCGGGGGTGGTCAACACGCATGCCGGGAACTGCACCAGGCGCAACCGGTCGGACCAACCTGCGCCGTTCGCGCTGCGAAATCCCTTGTAGTCGACCTCGACATGCACCCCGCCGGCGGTCGTACCGCCGTCGGCGCGCTGGACCGACAACAGGACGCCGTCGAGACCCGCTCGTCGCGCGGTGCCATGGTCCGTTACGCGCACCTCCAACCGGGACACCGGAGCGACAGCGTCGAGGCGCCGCGCTTGGGAGCCCGGCGGGACGGCGACGGCAACCCGGATCGGCAGGCCGGGTGCCTGAACGAGAGGCGGCTGCGAAATCGCGGCCGAACGGTCGGACCCGGCGTCGACGGCGGCCGAGAGGGCCACGATCCCGGTGCCGGCTTCCGGCCAGCGGGGGGCGGCCGTCGACGAGCCCGCGTTCCGAGTGGATTCCCCCGGCGGGCGCTTCGCGTCCGCCGGCACCCTGGTGCCGGCTATCGAGCGTTCCTTCTGTGGTTCGCGGACCTTGAAGGACGAGTCCTGCGCAGGGGGTGTGGCTGCAACCAACGTGCCGACCAACGTCAGCGCGATTCCGGTGCCCAGAAGCCTGCGGCGAGCCGCGCCATGCATCGCGAACCCGCCCCATCGAAACGAAAGCACCCGAAACCCCCACGCCACGCCTCGACCAACCTGATCAAAGGCCGGCACAAAATATCAAGCGTCCACCGACCCCCGAAAGGCAACTTTTTCTTCGCATCGTGCGTCCGCGCGAGCAATTCCCGAAGGCAAAATGCACGAGAAATCGCAAATGCAATCCAAACGGTCAGCAAGGATTTTGAAGATGGTAGCGCCCGCACCCCGACCACCCCGGGAGGCAGTCGCTACGCTGCGGCGATCTGCGGGTCCGGGCGCCCGCCATCGGCATGAGGGAGAAACACGTGCACGCGAAATACCGACGTAGACGCGCTTTGCGCCGGGGCTCGACCGCGGTCGCCCTGGCGGCTATTTGGGCGGGCAGCGGTACCTACAGCGCCCAGGCAGTCGAGGCGGCTCCCTCGAATAACGGGCAGCCCATCGAATCGAGTTCCCAGGTGGCCCCGGATATTTACACGCAGGCGAAGAAATCCGGACACCCGATCGAAATCGAGGCGGATCGCACCCCGACCACGGAGAAATGGGCCAACCCGGATGGCACGACCACCCGGCGCAGTCATCTCCGCCCGGTGCGCACCCGGATCGGCGGCGGTTGGCAACCCGTCGACGCGACCTTGCGCATCGGCCCCGACGGTCGAATCACACCGGCCGCGGCGGTGTTTCCGATCTCGTTCTCCCCAGGCGGTAGCGGCGCCCTGGCCACGATGACCAAGGACGGCAAAACACTCACGCTGACCTGGCCCTCCGCGCTACCCAGGCCCACCCTGGACGCGACGACGGCGACCTACTCCGAGGTGCTGCCCGGGGTCGACCTGCGACTGATCGCCGACATCGACGGCATCGCCCAGCATCTGATCATCAAGACCCGCGAGGCCGCCGCCAATCCCGCGCTCAAAGAAATCCGCTACGGAGTCGACGGCTTGGACATGGTCACTGCTCCCGAAGGCGGTCTGATCGCTCGGGACGCGTCCGGAGCCGCTGTCTTCCGAGCGCCTGCGCCCTCGATGTGGGACAGCGGTCAGGTCGACGAGGCGCAGACAGGCAAGACGGCGCGCGACGCGCTCGCCGCGCCCGCGAACCGGGAACCCGGGCCACCGGAATCCCCTGTCGATGCCGTACCGGTGGCGGTCGCCGTCGAACCCGATGCACTCAGACTCACCCCGGACGCCGCCCTGCTCGCTGCCCCCGACACGGTATTCCCCGTCGTCATCGACCCGGTCTTCTCCGACGGGTGGCGCGAGGACTGGACCGTCGCCTACAAGCGCGACAACGACTCCGGCGCGGCGTCCACCTCGTACTGGAACGGCCAACACTTCGACGACAAACTGGCCCGAGTCGGCTACGAGAACGACTCCACCGCCCGCAGTTACGGCACCGCCGAGTCGTACTTCGAACTCAACACGGACGGCCTGGCCGGATCCACGATCATCTCGGCCAACCTCAACCTCTTCAACCAGAAATCCTGGAGTTGCACCGAGCGTGCCGTCGAACTCGGCCTGACAAATCCGATTACCTCGGCAACCACCTGGAACAACCGACCGACCTGGATTCGCACACTCCAGACGAAGACCTTCGCCCATGGTTGGGGCACCGGATGCACTCCGGCGGGCGAGGACTTCAACGCCGCCGAGGTCAAGAACGCGGTACAAGAGGCAGCAAACGGCACTTGGGACAACATCACCCTGGGCGTCCGAGCTCCCGGCGCCGCCGGCAAGGACCCGTACACCTGGAAGAAGTTCGCGAACAACCCCTACCTGGAGGTGACCTACAACCGTCCGCCGAGTCTGGAGGAAAGCTCCGCCTGGCTCACCCCATGGAGCCCCGGCGGTTCCGGCAACGTCAACATCCGTTGTGACAGCGACCCGACGACCTGGCCCACCATCGGCAACACCGACATCACCCTGACCGCCCGGGTGTCCGACCCCGACGGCGGCAATGTATGGGTGGGCTTCTCGGTGTGGGAGTACGCCGGCGGCGGTGTGAGCGACCCCGTGGTCGAGGTCGCCCAGAACAGCCTGGCGCACGTCACCATCCCGATCGCCGCCCTCCAGGACGGCCACCGCTACAAATGGGTCGTGCACGGCTCCGACAACATCGTCGACACCGGCTGGACCAGCCACTGCGGCTTCAACGTCGACAAGTCCGCACCCACCAAGCCCACTGTCACACCCACCGACGGCAAGCGCATCGACATCCCCGAAGTGCCCGCGCGCAAGCCCCGCACCCTGCGCCTCAAGGCCACGGACAACGTGGGCATCCTGTCCTTCTGCTACTTCATCGATCGCTATCTCTCCACCGGCAACGAGGACTGCCCTACGGCGAACCGCGTACAGGCGCTGCCGGACACGAGCACACCGCAAATGGACGACTACTACGCCGACATCACCATCGTTCCCACCCGGTTTCCCGAATCACGGCTGTACATCCGCGCCTTCGACAAGGCCGGCAACCGCTCTCTCGTCAACGTCGGCTCGGACGACGTCGCCCATCAACTCGACTGGGCCACCGTCCCCGCCGACGGAGACGCCGTCACCGTCAAAACCCAACCCGTCGATTGGGTGACCGGCCTCGACTCGATGGACACCGGCGACTGGGACGACCGCAACGGCGACCTGGACGGTGATGGCAGACCCGATATCGTCGGCACGTCCACCGACGGCCGATTGTTCCTGTACGGCGGCACCCCATGGCCCGCCCTGATCAGCGGCCGTGAGATCGGCGGCACCGGCTGGGCGGGTGCCAAGATCGCCCATCGAGGCGACTTCACCGGCCCGTACACCGGCCAGTTCGCACCACCGGACGGATACGAGGACTACTTCGTCGGCCTGCCGCAACAGGACGGGAGCTACCGCCTCTTCCTGTATGCCAACAACGGCCTCGGTGTGCCCGACGACTTCACTCGCAAGGAGATCTCCCGTCCCGGCGGCGGCAATTGGCCCGCCGATATGAAGATCATCACGCCGGGCGACGCCACCGGCGACGGGCTGCCCGACCTCCTGATCACCGAGGGCAGCGCCCTGGTCCTGTACCCGGGAGACCCCAACGGGGGCCTCGACATGGCAGCTCGCCGCGTTCTCGACACCTGGGACTGGGAATCCTTCGACCTCTACGCGGCGGGCGACATCACCGGCGACGGCGTCCCGGACTTGATCAGCCGCAGGTCCACCGACGACCCCAACGCCGACCACTACGGCAGACTCAACCTCCACCCGGGCACGATCGGCCCCAACGGCTACGACATTCTGCCGGGCAGCACATACGGCGGCTCGGGCTGGAACCCGGCAAGCCGGCCGAAACTTGCCCCTGTACCCAACACGCAAGGCAGCGTCGAGGTGCGTGACGGCACGAAGGTCTGGGTGCCCACCGCCGGCAAGGAGACCCCGGATCTCTACGCCACCGGCGCCGGCGGCCCCGACAACAGCGGGCTGCTCTTCTTCTACGCGGGCCAACGCTTCGAGCACGAAGCGGGCATCCGGATCGGTCAGGACGGCTGGACCACCGACATCACCGGAATCTTCTGAACCGACCCGGACCCGCGTGGTTCGAGATGAAGCACCGATGGGCTCCTGCCGGGTCACGGCAGGAGCCCGTCATGTTCATGCGTCGAGTGGCAGCGCGCGGTTCGAGAGTGATCGCGTCGAGGATTGCTTTGCTTTCGACTGAATGCGTACGGACAATATTGAGCAGTACCTACCTGTCGGTAAGGATGGATCGGGCTCGGTGGGGATCGGCAGGGATCGCCAGGAACAGGAGACGCGCATGGCTCGGCGGTACCAGTGCGGCCTCGATGCCGCCATGGATGTCATCGGCGGCAAGTGGAAGGCGTTGATCCTGTGGGCGCTGCATGTCGAGGAGCGGCGCTTCGGTGAGTTGCGCCGGGCGGTGCCCGGGATCAGCGAGAAGATGCTGATCCAGCAGTTGCGCGAGATGGAGGCCCGGGGAATCGTGCATCGCGAAGTGTTTCGCGAGGTCCCGCCCAAGGTGGTCTACTCGCTGACCCCGCTGGGGCAGTCACTCAACGAGGCGCTGTTGCCGTTGGGCGTGTGGGGGCACGACAACGTCGAGCAAATCGTGGCGAGCGCGCCCGCGACGGCCGGCGCGCAGGACCCCGCGCGGCCCGCCGCGTAGGCCGTTTCCGGGCGAAATTTTCGGCATCGGCGAATGTCGGGAATAGCGTCGGGCGGTCTGCTATAACCGCGCGGGCGCACTCTGGGTGAGTCCTTGTTGACTTTTCGTAGTTCTCGCCGTAATTATTTCGGCAGCGAATATCCGGATTGTCTGCGACGTCTTCGTTGAGCCGCCGGGGTGTGAATATATGACCGAATACGTCCGAGTGTCCGAACAACTGGCGCTGCCACGCGGTCCGGTCGATCCGATCATGGCCTACGCCCGGCGGCTCGACACGTATCCGGTACACGTGTGCCTCGACGAGGCCACCGCGCTCGCGCGGCTGTGCACCGAGATCGACGGTCGGCGGGTCGCCCTGATCACGGACGACACCGTGTACCGGCTGCACGCGCGCCGGCTCGCCGAACGACTGACCGCGTCCGGACTGAACGTGGTCCACACGTCGTTCCCGGCCGGCGAGGCGAGCAAGAGTCTGCGCACCGCGAGCGCCCTGCTGGACTGGCTGGCCGGCACCGCGCTCGCCCGCCGCGACATCCTGCTCGCGGTCGGCGGCGGCGTGGTGATGGACACGGTCGGCTGGGTGGCCAGCGCGTACATGCGCGGCATCCCGTACATCAACGTGCCCACAACCCTGCTCGCCCACGTCGACGCCGCGCTCGGCGGCAAGGTGGCCATCGACCATCCGTCCGCGAAGAACCTGATCGGCGCGTTCTATCAGCCCCGGGCGGTGGTTTCCAACGTCGGGTATCTGAGCACCCAGGACGGTCGCGGATTGCGCGCCGGGCTCGCCGAGGCGATCAAGACCGGGATCATCGCCTCCCCGGAGTTGTTCGAGCTGATCGAGCGCCGGCATGCGCCCATCCTGGCCGCCGAACCAGTGCCCACCGCCGCCCTCGTGCACGCCTCCAGCGTGCTCAAGTGCCGGTTGATCGCCCGCGATCCCTATGAGCGCGACCTTCGCCGACCACTGAACTTCGGGCACACCGTCGGCCATGCGGTGGAGACCGCGACCGGCTACGGTCCGGTCCTGCACGGCGAGGCGGTCGCGTTCGGGATGGCCTGCGCGGCCCGGATCGCCGAACGACGCGGGCTGCTCGACCCGGCCCTGTGCGCGCGGGTGACCGGGCTGCTCGACCGGGTGCGATTGCCCACCACGCTGGCCGGATTACCCGCCCGGCTCGACCCGGCGACCACCGTCGAGGCACTGGGTCAGATCCGCAAGATCCGGGACGGCCGGCTGCGGTTCGTGCTGCCCACCGCGCTCGGCGAGACGGTGATCACCGACGACGTGAGCGACGAGGAGATCCACGCCGCGCTCGTGGTCTCCCCCGCCGCCGAGGTCTCGTTCGCACGCCCTCGGAGGCACCGATGACTGAGCTGGATGTGTTCGTGATCGGCGGGGTCGGCGTGGACATCATTGTCCGAGTACCGGAACTGCCTTTGCCGATAAGCGACTTCAAGGTGCCACCGATCCGGCAGTACGTCGCGCACACCGGCAACGGGGTGGCGCTGGGCTGTCGGGCGCTGGGCCTGCGCACCCACTTCGCGGCCGTGCTCGGCGCCGACCCGGAAGCGGACTTCGTGCTCGCCCACTACGCCGAACAGGGCCTGTCCTTCGCGCACGTCTCGCACCCCAGCGGCACGCCGCGCAGCGTCAACCTGGTCGGCCCGGACGGCGAACGACTCTCGCTGCACGACAGTCGGCTGCCCGCCGACCTGGTCGTCGATCCCGAGCTGTACCGCCCCGCGCTCGCCCGCACCAGGCACGCGCACGTGTCGATCGGCGGCTGGTCCCGGCCCGCGCTGGCCGACGCGATCGAGTCCGGCGTGTCCACCTCGACCGACCTGCACGGCTGGGACGGCAAGGATCCCGCCCGGGCGGACTTCGCGTACGGGGCCGACCTGGTGTTCACCTCCACGAACCGGCTCGGCGACCGGGTCGAGGAGGCCGCGCGGGACGTGCTCGCCCGGGGCCGGGCCAAGGTCGTGGTCGCGATGTCGGGCGGGCGGGGCAGCCACCTGGTGCTGCCGGACCAGCCGATGCGGCACGTACCGGCGCTGGCCATGCGGGTCGACGAGGTGGTGGACACCAACGGCGCCGGGGACAGCTACGTCTCCGGCTTCCTGTACGCCTACCTGGCCGGCCGCGACTGGGCGGGCTGTGCCGCCGCCGGCACCCGGGCGGGCGCGCACGCCGTACGGACGGCGGGCACGCATACATCGTTCATCACGGCGAAAGAGTTGGACCGTGCGCTCTCCTGACGGGGTCGGGGGACGCCTCGGGCGGCGGGTCGGCGGGCGCGGCCGACGCGAGGATGCCGGCCGGGGTGACGATCGCGTCCCGAACGGTACTTCCGGCGGGAACGGTGGCGCCCGGCAGCAGCACCGAGCGCACTACGGTCGCGCCCGGCTCGATCCGGCAGCCGGGGTGCACGACGCTGCGTTCGACCCGCGCTCCCGGCGGTATCTCGGCGCCCAGCAGACTCCCGGCGACGTACCTCGGGAAGCCGTCCCGCAGACCCGCCAGGGTGCGCGGGAACGCCTCGGCCGCGATCGGGTACGGCCGGTCCGGCAGCCGCAGTTGCTCGGTTCGGTAGCGCTCGACCGTGCCGATGTCGGCCCAGTAGTCACCCACCTGATACGCCGTCACCCGGCGGCCCCGGGCGATCATCGCGGGCAGCACATCGCGGCTGATGTCGTGCTGCCAGCCGTCCTCGCCGAGCGCGGCCAACTCGGCCAGGACCTCGCGCAGCGCGTCGATCCGGAACACGCAGAACGCGGTGAACACCAGGTCCGACGTCGGCCGCGCGGGCTTTTCGACCAGGGCCCGGACCCGGAGCTCGGAATCGGTCTCGACCATCCCGAACAGGTGCACGTAGCGACGCTCGATCCGCTGTACGCCGATCGTGCAGTCGGCGTCCGCGGCCCGGTGTGCGGCGACCATCGGCGCGTAGTCGAACACGTAGACGTGATCCGCGTGTTGCACCAGCAGGTCGCTCGCGCCCGGGGCGAACAGGTACTCCGCGTTGGCGAGCAGTGCGTCGGCGGTGCCGCGTTCGGTGGGGCGGGCGGGCAGGATCGCCCCGGGGCCGCTCCGGGCCAGGGCATCGTGCGGGCCGAAGTGCAGTCGGGTGCCCGAGTGTTCGTCCCAGTGCGTGACCAGGTGTCGGACCAGGTCGGACTCCCGGTGCTGGGAGAGCAGGACCAGTTCGGGCAGGCCGGAGCGGATCGCGTTGGCCACGCTGAAGTCCACCAGCCGACAGGACCCGGCGTACGGCACCAGGGGTTTGCACATGTCGGCGGTGAGCGGGCCCATCCGCTCGCCCAGGCCGCCCGCGAGCAGGGCACCGCGTACTCCGTCCAGCGTCACCAGGTCCGCCCCTGCGCCCGTCCGGCGGGGATCAACGTGCGCAGCAGCGCCAGTGACGTGGCAATGCCCTGCTCCGTGGGCAGTAGGGCGTCCTCGTGTTCCACGTAGATCACTCCCCGGTAGTCGTCGTCGAGCAGCGCGGCCACGATGGCCGGCCACGGCAGGTCGCCGGCACCGAGCGCGCGGAAGCGGATCGCCGGGCCGGGCCCATAGCGCGACCAGCCCGCGCCGCGCGGCGGTTCGGCGCCGGACCAGCGCTGGAGGTCCTTCGCGTGCACGGCCGCGAGCCGCTCGCCCCAGCCGCGCACGGCCGCCACCGGATCGTGCCCGGTCGCGGCGAGGTTGGCCGGGTCGAGGCACAGGTGAACACCGCTCACCGCCGAGAGCAGTGCTCTCGCGCTCGCCGGGTCGTACGCGACCTGCTTCGGGTGCGGTTCGAACACGACCCGCACGCCCAGTGCGTCCGCGAGATCCAGGATCGGCCGCGCGGCGAGCGCCCACGCGTCCACGTTGTCCTGCCAACTCACCGCGCTGCCCGACCAGGACAACCAACGCGCCAGATCGGGCACCCCCAGCATCAACCGGACCAGCGGCGCGCCCAGACCGGCGGCCAGCCGGACCGTGTCGAGCGCCGCGCGCAGGCCGTGGGCCCGCTTGGCCTCGGCGGTCCCGACGAGCACCGGGTCGGTGTGCGGCCCATGCGGTCCCAGCACCAACTGGGTGTCCCGGCTGTTGCTCACACAGCCCACCTCGACCCCGGCGGCCGCGCACTCCTTCCGCACCTTGCGATGCAGCCCGGGATCGGCGAGCCGCCCGCACTCCACCAGCGCGAAGTGGCCGTCCGAGGGCAGGTCCACCACGCCCACCCCCGCCTCCCGAGCCACCCGCAACGCCCCGCCCAACCCCGCAGGCGCCAGGGCGGCCAGACACAGCCCGAGCCGAATCGGCGCCCGCCCGGCCGCGCCGGCCGCCGCAGCCTCCGTGACCGCCGCGCCTCCCGTGACCGCCGCGACCTCGGCGACCGCCGTCTCCCGGGCTGCGATCGCAACGCCCGCGTCCGCAGCCGCGCCACCGCCATACCCGTGCACATTCGGCCGGCCGGCGGCGGACTCCGTCCCGGGCGGTCGGTGTCGCGGGACGCTTCGTGGTCCCCGATCCTTCGGTTGCCCGGTCATCGGCGATCCCCCTCGCTCGGCTGTGCCCCGACACATCAGAGGTTGCGGATATGTGCCCAACTCTCGGGTGGTGAACCCTCGTTCGCGAGCAAAGCGGCATACACCGCGGCCACCGGATCGGCGATCACGGTCGGCGGTTCGGCCGCCCCGAGCTCGGTGACGATCCGTCGGCTCAACTCGGCGGCGTACCGCGGACACCCGCGGAACACGCCGCCGTTGAACACGGCCCGCCACGTCCCGGTCAACCCGGCCGCGTCCCGGGCCGCGCGCACACCCGCGATCAAATCGTCCAGGCCGCCGCGCACCACCTCGCCCGCCACGGCGTCCCCCGCCTGCCAGGCCGCGCACACCGCGGAGGCGAGCGCGGCCACCGCGGCCTTGGGAAACG